>JAYUHS010000013.1:0-19086 GCA_043766715.1 Luteolibacter sp. | reverse complement strand
TTCAATCCCGCGCGGCTCAAGGTGAAGATGATGAAGCAGGAAATGCCAAAGCGTTATTGGAAAAACCTGCCGGAAGCAGACATCATCGAGGAACTCATTGAGGACAGCACCCGCCGCGTCGCTGGGATGCTCGCCGAGGAACCACGGCCAGTGAAGCCAAGGCCGAAGAACGCTTATTTGGATAAACTACGCGACCTGTCCGCAGAGGAATCCAGCTAGAAATCCCCCTCTAGGTCGTTGCTATTTCACTTACGGAACTTTACCTGCGGGATGGGACTCATCGGTTCGCCACGCTCATAGGCAGCGGAACGGGAAGTGATCTGGTGTAGTTTTTTCGAATCAAACTTTGGCCTACGATCGTAATAGTATAACCCATTTCTCTCTTGCTCGATGTCGGTGAGCTGGGTGTAGCAGAACCCGAATAGATTCGGATTATCGAGCATCGCCCCGATGGTTCCTTCATAACGGGCGTAAAATTCATCCAATGTCTTCGGGCCATTTCCATAACTCCAGCCGCCTTCCGTCGCCCAGCCGATGCCACCGATTTCACTAATCATATAAGGCACCCCGCAGTCGGCGAGGGCGGCTTTCGTAGGATCATTGGAATTGGATTCGGCGGGTGTTGTGAAATAATCCATCCACTTTTTGCGGAGCTGACCGCCATCCGCAGAGTAGTCATGGGCATCCCTGACTTCGGGATTGGGTAAGGTATGATTCCAGCCGCTGGCCTCAAGGGCTGGCCGGGTCGGATCGATCGCTTTGGTGATTTTCCAAATCATCTGTTGGAGTTCACCCGAGTCCTCGTAATTTTCGTTAAACGCGCACCAACCGATGATCGCCGGGTGATTTCGATCCCGCATCAAAATCGCCGTCCACTCATTCACCACCGCCGAGAAACCCTCACGCTGGTTGTTATAACCTGCGTTAGGGTATTCGCCCCACACCATATATCCCAACCGATCCGCCCAGTAGAGGAAACGCGGTTCGAACACCTTTTGATGGAGCCGTGCCCCGTTATATCCGCATTCCATGCTCAGCTCGATGTCTCGCTTCAGAGCTGCATCCGAGGGCGCAGTCCACAAACCATCTGGGTAGAATCCTTGGTCCAAGATCAGTCGCTGGAACACGGGCTGATCGTTGATAAGGATTTTCCGACCGTCGATGGTGACTTTCCGAAGGCCGAAGTAGCTCGTCATTTCGTCAAGCTTGGAACTCTCACTCGTGAGTGTAAATTTTAGTTGGTAGAGAAATGGTGCTCCAGGATTCCATAACTTTTTCTCCTTCAGATCGATGACGAGCTGATTAATTCCAGGGCCGGATGCGATGTCTGAGCCGACTAACTTTGCACCCGCGTATGCTTCCACTTTGAGTTTCAGATCCTTGTCTGAGCCATTGATCTTGGCAGTGACCATGACCCGAGAATGGTCGGGATCCGGCACCACAGAAATGGTCTCGACGAAGGATGAACCCACCGCCTCTAGCCACACCGACTGCCAAATACCCGTGGTGCGGGTGTAAAAGCAACCCGCACTTTTATCGCTTTCAGATTGTTTGCCGCTGGGCTGAAGACCGGATGAGAGATCATCCAAGACCTTCACCACTACTTCGTTAGATCCCTCATTTAGATATTGGGTAATCTCGAAATTAAAATCGACATTTTCACCGACATGCCGACCAACGAGGCGACCGTTGATATAAATCCACGAGTGGTAATCTACGCCACCGAAATGCATACGGACCCGCTTCTCTCGCATGGCAGGTGGTAACTCAAACGTGCGCCGATACCATACGTTCTTGATGTGCTCAGTCGTAGGGATTGCCAGTCCAGACAACTTACTCTCAGGGCAAAATGGCACGAGGATTTGCGAGTTTAATTGCTTGCCGCCCGTGAGTCCGCGTAGTTCGCCGTCAGCCGCCTTATCGATCTCAAACTGCCATGGACCGTTGAGGGTCATCCAATTATCTCGGCACAGGTCAGGGCGTGGGTGCTCGGAGCGTGGTATCTCTGCCGAGGTGGCTCGCGACCCGGTGAAACAAAGCAACCATGCGACCCAGCAGCAGCAGAAATTTCGGCGAGAAAGGATAGTAAGCATTGGGAAGAAAATAGAGGTAGCCCAGCTAAACGTCTGAAGCGACGCGTATCTTACTACGACTCTTCACTCTGCTAGGCGAATCATGAGCTTTCCGGGCTCGACCTTGATCTCCTCGACGCCCGGAATTTTACCGCTCGTCCCACCGCCGAGGATTTCACCGAATAAATCATGACCTTTCATTCCGGCGAGCCAGTCGTTCGGCAGAGAAATCCCCCAGACTGTTACGTCGTCGAGAATGAAACTGGCCTGACCCTGAACCGTGCTTACCACGAATCGCGCGCGGGCCGTCAGATGCCTGCCACCCACCACGGGCAGGTCTTTATCTAAATCCGTCTCGACGCGGGCGTGGATCGCATGGCTCACAAGCTCGAAACTCACACTTTTCCCGAGCGTCGTCTTTTCATTGAGCAAGCCGTTTAACTCGCGCTCGGTGAGGATGATTTCCCTAGAGCCTTTTTCGTATTTCGGTTCGGTGGGTTTTTGAATGGCTTCTACCTTCGCTTGGACTGCTGCTTTTTCTTGGACGCTGAGTTCCACGGGCCGGATGGGACGATTATACCACCACCACACTCCGCTAAGGACGAGTGCGAGAACTCCCAAAGCAATTACGCTTTTGATTAGACAAGAACCGCCGCGTGATGGAGTGGCGGGAAGTGGTAGAGTTTCATTCATAAAAAATATCTAGTAGATCTCTGGCTGCTTGTCGATGAGATGGCTTCAGTGCGCCACTAGCCAATTCGGCCCGGTGCCGGACTCGACCTCGATCGGGACGCCATTGGGCAGCGGCAGCGCAGTCTTCATCGCATGGAGGATTTTCGGAACGAGCTCATCCTGCTCGTCGAGCGCAAGGTCGAAGACGAGTTCGTCATGCACTTGCAGAAGCATCTTTGTTTTATATGGCTTCGCTCGTAGCAAGGCATCTACCCGGATCATCGCGAGCTTAATCATATCTGCCGCAGTGCCTTGGATGGGGGTGTTGATGGCAGCTCGCTCGGCATTACCACGGAGGTTTTGGTTGCCTGATTTCAAATCTGGGAAATAACGGCGACGGCCAGCAATCGTCTGCACATAGCCGGATTCGCGGGCTTCATTCACCGTCCGGTCCATGAATTCGCGGATGGCGGGATACTCACGGAAATAGGCATCGATGATGGCGGCGGCCTCCGTCCGTGGAATCGCTAACCGCTGACTAAGACCGAATGCAGAAATGCCATAGATGATCCCGAAATTCACCATCTTAGCCGTGCGGCGCATGTCTGAGGTAACGTTTTCAGGATCGACGACAAAAACCTTCGCCGCCGTGATCGTATGAATGTCGGTGCCATTGTGAAATGCCTCGATCATGGTTGCGTCTTTGGATAAAGCCGCCATCACCCGTAGCTCGATTTGCGAATAGTCGCATGACAGCAGGGTGAATCCCTCCCGCGGCACGAACGCCTTACGAATCTTCCGCCCCGCTTCCGAACGCACCGGGATGTTTTGTAAATTCGGATCGGTCGAAGCCAACCGTCCAGTGGCTGCGACGAGCTGATGAAAGGTGGTGTGGATGCGGCCCGTTTCTGCGACGATGTGATTCGGTAGTGCATCAAGATAGGTGGACTTGAGCTTCGTCGCCTCACGCCATGCAAGAATGTCGGTGATGATCGGGTGCTTTCCCTCCAGCGTGGCGAGTGTCTGCTCGTCGGTCTTATACTGACCGGTCTTGGTTTTCTTCGCCTTATCCGCAAGGCCTAACTGGTCGAAGAGGATTTCTCCCAACTGTTTCGGCGAGGCGATGTTAAAAGAACGATCCGCGTGGCCGTGGATGGATTTGACCAATTCGTCGATCTGGATTTGCAACTCGTCACCGATGACTGCTAGCGCGGCAGGTGCGATGGCGATGCCTTCCATTTCCATCGCCACCAGCACTGGCAGAAGTGGTCCTTCGATTTCCCGCAAGATCGGAGCTTGGCCAGAAGCCTCCAACAACGGTCGAATCGTTTGCGCGAGCTGGAAGGTCACATCTGCATCTTCCGCCGCGTATTCCGCTAAGACGGCGAATGGGATGGATGCGATGTCGAGATCCTTGGACGCCTTTTTGGTAACGGCGAATTCAAAAAGGTCTCCATTCGAGATCGGCTGAGCTTCACCGTTAGCTGGGGCTGCCACGTCCGCCAGCTTGACTGGAGTGTAGCCTAGTAAGATTTCCGATAGATAATCCATCGAGTGTCGGCGGTCCGGAGCTACCAAGGTATCCGCGAGCATGGTATCGAAAAATGGCCCCGCAACTTCGATCCCATGATGAAGCAAGATGGATAGATCGAACTTGAGATTATGGCCGATTTTTTCCGCAGGAGAGGCGAGGATGGATTTCAAATCTGAAATCTGAGATTTCAAATCGATGATGGGAAGATACCAGCCTTCGTGCGCTTTCCACGAGAAAGCGATGCCTAGCAGCTTAGAAGTGAAGCGGTGGAGGCCGGTGGTCTCGATGTCGAAGCAGAACGATGGTTGAAGCGCGAGCTCCGCGAAGAGCTGTGCTTGGAGCGCGGGAGTATCGGCGAGGTGATAGGTATGCTCGACGTCACGGATGGTTTTGAACGTTTCGAAAATCGTCTGCGTAGAAATTTCATCGGACGTTTCAGAAATTTCCGCTCCGTCGGGAAATAAGCGCTTGGTGAGGGAGCGGAATTCGAACTCGTTAAAGAGATTTTTCAGCGCCTCTTCGTCACGCGGTGAGAGCCGTAGATCTTCCCACGAGATATCGATCGGGACGTCGAGAATGATCGTGGCGAGCTCCTTGGAGAGTAAGGCTTGGTCGGCGTGAGTCTCGACATTCTCCTTTTGCTTGCCCTTGAGTTTGCTGGCGTTGGCGATGATTCCTTCAATGGAGCCAAACTCGGCGATGAGTTTTTTCGCCGTTTTTTCGCCGATGCCCGGGATGCCGGGGATGTTATCTGCGGCATCGCCCCAGAGGCCGAGGATGTCGATGACCTGCTCCGGGCGCTCGATTTCCCAATTTTTCAGCATCGTGGGCAGGTCGATGATTTCGTGGTCCGAGCCTTTCCGGCCGGGTTTCCACATGCAGGTCGTTTCTGAAATGAGCTGCGCGAAATCCTTGTCCGGCGTGACCATGAATGACTCGAAACCCTCAGGCTCAGCGCGCTTGACGAGCGTGCCGATGATGTCGTCCGCCTCGAAGCCATCGAGTTCTAACACTGGAATATGAAACGCGCGGCAGAGATCCTTTATATGGGGAATGGCAGCCGCCAGCTCCTCTGGCATTTCGTCCCGCTGCGCCTTGTAGGCAGGAAATAACAGATGCCGTGGGGTGGGTGCGGAGGTGTCGAAGGCGACTCCGATGTGGGTGGGGTTCTCTTTTTCGAGGATGAAGAGCAGCGTATTGATGAAGCCGTAGAGCGCGGAGGTGTTGACGCCCTTCGAGTTGCGGATCGGATTCTGGATCAGCGCGAAGTGGGCGCGATAAACGAGGGCCATGCCGTCGAGCAGGAAGAGGCGGTTCATGGCGGCAGCTTGGCCGGGCTTTCCTCCAGAGTCCAGCGCCTCAGAGCGGATGATTCATCCCGCGTTTGCAGGTTTAATATCCAGCATCAGCGAGATGTGCATGGCCGTCAGCTCGCCCATTGATTGGCAATCGCCGAAGCCACTCGTCGCGTGCATCCGGTCGAGTTCGCGGGCCAAGATCACGACATGCTCGCGCGGGGCGATGTCTTCCCGCCGCATCACTCCGAGCAGGGCGCGGAGCCGGCTGCTTTCCACTTTCGCCCGTCGTGCCATCTGCGCGTGTTCCTCGGCCACGTATTGGTCGATGCTTTTGCGGTTGAGCACCTCGAAGGCAAGCCGGGTGACCTTACGATTCGAGTTGAAACGGAACGCTAGATAAATGTTTCCATTTCCTTCGTACGACTGTTGGTCGAAGTCGATCGCCCGCACACGATATTGCACTTCCTCGAAATCCGGTGTCACCTCGACCACATAGTTGACGCTCCGCATATCTCCTAGCAGACGGATGAAGCTACGTTCGGTGAATTTCGTAAACTCCTTAGCGATCCGCACCTTGTTGAGGCCTGGCCGCTTGAGATAGTCGCGCAGGAAAACATCGCCCGGCACTCCCGAGATATGTTCTTCAATCAGGGTGTTCCCATTGACCAGATAGTTAATACGGTTCGGCGAGAGGATATGCTCCAGCTCCAGTCCATAAACGCGGGAGGCGTCCGCTTGTTTTACGTAAAAGTAGTCCGAGTTATCATTAAAGAGATTCGTCACCCGCACGCGGAACGGCTTTGAATTTCCAAAGTCTCCGAAGTCGATGCGGTCCACTTGCAAGTGCTCGTGCTGTGCCGCATCGCGCCCGAGTTTCAGCTCGGTGTAGATGCTCGTGAGCCGCGATCGCAGCTCGCGAAACACTTCCGGCGGATACATCACCGTTAACCACAGCGTTTCACGACCGGACGGATCCTCATACGGCACCGCACCGCTGAACCGGCATAGCTCGTCATAGACTTTAGGGATCTCGCGTTGGCGGTCGAAGTGATAGAGATACTGCCGTAATGGCGTGGAAACTGGATACTTCGTCTTCGTCCGCGCGATCATCGGTAATGCTTACCTTACTTCCGAGCGAGTGCGACTAGAATCGCCTTCTGCGCATGGAGACGGTTTTCCGCTTGTTGGAAAATGGTATTAGCGTGTAATTCTAATACCTCCTCGCTGATTTCCTTATCACGATAAGCGGGTAGGCAATGAAGCACGATGTGGCCCTGAGCGGCGCTTGCGAGAAGCTCCGCATTCACTTGGAATCCGGCGAACTCTAGCTCTTTATCCTTCTGATCTTCTTGGCCCATCGAGAGCCAGACATCGGTATTGATCACATGCGCACCTTTCGCCGCTGCCGCCGGATCCGTGGTGACCGTGACATTGGCAGCATCCAGTCTTGCGAGGAAATCGCTGGGCGGTTGACATGAAAGGGGAGCAGCTACTACTAACTCGAAGCCGAGATGTTTCGCCGCCCACATCCAAGAAATCGTCATGTTGGAAAATCCGTCACCGATGAATGCGACTTTTTTACCTGCCCATGTGCCGAGCTTTTCTCGGATGGTAAGCAAGTCGGCTAAAATTTGGCAGGGATGCTCGTCATCGGTCAGGGCATTGATGGTGGGGATCTTGGAATACTCGGCGAAATCCACCACGTCCTGCTGGGCGAAAGTCCGGATGATCGCGCCGTGGACCATGCGGCCTAGGACTCGGGCGGTGTCCTTGATCGGTTCACCCCGGCCAAGCTGGATATCATTCTTGGATAGAAACATCGGGAAGCCACCGAGTTCTCGGATGCCGACCTCGAACGACACGCGAGTCCGGGTGGAAGACTTGGTAAAAATCAGCGCCCATGTCTGCCCGGCTAACGGCTGACCTTCGCGTCCGCGCTGGAGCTTCAAGTGTGCGGCGGAGTCGAGTAGCCGCTCGATTTCCTTAGCGCTGAGTGTTTCGATGGAGAGGAGATGTTGCATGAGTCAGGGGTGATTAGAACTCGGAAAGGACGGAGTGGATCGTGACCAGTGCTTCGTCCACTTCCGCATCGGTGACATTGAGCGGAGGCAGCAGGCGGAACGCATTCGGCCCGGCTGGAGGAACGAGCAGCGCGCGTTCCATCAGTTTACTAACCACGACAAGAGCGGGTGTTTTTCCTTCCGGTGTAGGGATGAGCGCGGGATCGAGAGCGATGCCCAGCAGGAGTCCTTGGCCACGGACTTCCGTGATGATCGGCAGATTCCACGAGCGCACCGTTTCACGGATGCGGACTTCTTGGTAGATCGCATTCACCCCGAGTTCCTTCTCGCGGATTTCTCGCAGCACGGCGAGCGAGGCCGCACAGACGAGCGGGTTTCCACCGTAAGTCGAGCCGTGCGAACCGGGTCCCATCAGCGAGGAAAGCTCGGTCCCGTCATCGGAAATGACGCGGTCACTGAGCCAGAACGCGCCAATCGGCACACCGCCGCCCATGCCCTTGGCCCAGGAAATCCCGTCGGGCTGGATTTCTGGTGCGATCATGCGCCAGCCCATCGAGTCGCCCAGCCGGCCGAACCCGACTTGGACCTCGTCGATGAATAATAACAGATCGTGTTTCTTACAAAGCGCGGCCACGGCACGGAGGAACTCGGGCGTCGCGGCATGGACGCCGCCTTCGCCTTGGATCGGCTCGAGTAAGATCGCTGCCGTTTCCGGGCGCACCGCAGTTTCAAGCGCGGCGATGTCATTAAACGGCAGATGGCGGAACCCCGGTAGCAGTGGGTCGAAGCCGTCTTGGATCTTCGCTTGGCCAGTCGCGGCCATGGCCCCCAGCGTGCGACCGTGGAACGATTGCAGGAAAGTGAGCACTTCGTAGCGCTGCGAGCCATCTGCTTGCGGACGTTTCCTGCCGAAGCGGCGGGCAGATTTAATCAGTCCGTCGTTGGCCTCCGCTCCGGAGTTTGAGAAGAAATTCTTCCCTGGCAGCTTGACGTGGTGGGTGTTGATTTCTTCCGCCAGCTCGGCTTGAAGCGGATTTTGATAGAGGTTAGAAACATGCATTAGCTCGCCCGCTTGGCGACGGATCGCCTCGACCAGCAGCGGGTGGCAGTGCCCCAGCGAGCACACGGCGATGCCCATGCAGAAATCGAGGTAGCTCTTCCCGGCATCGTCCCAAAGCCTCGCTCCAGCGCCTCGCACCGGCACCAGCGGAAACCGCCCGTAGGTGGGGAGAACGTGTTGGGCGTAGAGTTCGGGAATCGTCATGATTGGGTCGGGAAGGGGCGGACCCTAGCGCGAATCCACGGAATGGCAATGCGGGAGATTGCCCCGAATCCGACCCCGCGATGCTCGTGGTCGCAGCGTAGGTTTTCACGCCAAACAACCCTTCGCGGCTGGCGGCGATGTGGGTTGGCTCACTGGTTGCCGAGACGCTGAACGAACTCGTCGAGCAGTGACTTGAGGCGGGGTTCGCGGGCGATGGCGGTGGGCTTGTCGAAGCCGAGCCAGATCGCGGTCGCACCGCCGGGGCCGAGGCGGAGGGTCCAAGCGTCGCGCTCGGAGCCGGTGGCGCCGGTGAAGCAGCGAGTGCCATTGGATTTTTGTAAAACGCTGGTCGCATCAAGGGCGGCGGCGGGCGTGAGGGCGGATTTGACCTCGGGCTTGGCGGTGTAGATCCCCTCGCCTGCGGCATCGCGGATTTCTCGGATGAGGTAGGGTTTGGCGCGTTTGCCTTGGTTGCCAAGGGTGGCGAGACCGGTGGACATTTCCTGTGGGGTGGCGCTGACTGAGCCGCGGAAGAGGTCCTCGGTCTGGAGAAATGGCCCGGAAATGCCGCAGCGCTTGGCAAGGCGCTCGACTTCTGCGGGGCCGATCTGGCGGCCGGTCTGCACGGGCTTGCCGGGGAGGACGAGCTTGCCGCGCTCGGCGGCGGCGGCGGCGACGAATGGCTCGAATGCCGAGCCGAGATCGCGGCTGGAGCGGGTGCGGTCGAAGCGTGAATCGCTATAATTTCGCCCACCGATCAGGGCGAGGGTGGCGCCGGTTTTGATGTCGGTGGTGACGGCAGCGTATTGGATATAATCCGGCTCGGTGCCGGAAATGTGGCTGGCCTCGATGGGGTGCGGCCAGGATGGCTCATGCTCGAGGTCCTCGACGGCGCGGGTGAGTTCTGCCTCGAGCCGGTTCTGCCAACCGGCGTCGATGGTGGTGTAAACATGCAGGCCACCAAGCTGGATCTCGTCGGTTTCCATGATGCGGTCTAACTCGCGGCGGACGGCTTGGAGGGCGTAGGAGGTCTGGGTTTCTCGCTCCTCTTCTTTCACAAGATGGACCGGCTCGGCGAGGATGCGGTCGCGGTGGGCCTCGTCGATGAGTTTCATGGCGATGAGGCGGTTGAGCGTCTGGTTCCGCTGCTCGATGGCGGCGTCGAGATTCCGAAATGGTGAGAAAATATGCGGCCCACGGATGATGCCGACGACCATGGCGCACTCGCCTTCGCTGAGGTTGTGGGTGGTTTTCCCGAAATAGGTCCGCGCGGCCTGCTCGATGCCATCTGCCCCGGCGCCGAAGTAAATCCGGTTGAGGTAATGGGTGAGAATCTCGTCCTTGGAGTAGCGGGACTCGAGGCGGAGGGTCAGCGCGATTTCGAGAAACTTCCGGTGCAGCGACTTCTGCTTCATTTTAAAGCAATTCCGCGCGAGCTGCATACTGAGAGTGGAAGCGCCTTGGGTGAAATCGCGGTCCTTGAGATTGCGAACGGTCGCGCGGAGGAGGCCCCGGACATCGATGCCGCTGTGTTCGAAAAACCTAGCATCCTCGCGGGCTTGCAGGGATTTCACGAGGAAATCCGGGATGTCCGCGCGTTTCACCAGCTTCCGCCCTACGCCGCCGGGTGCGGTGATTTCCTCGCCCTTGCGATCGTGAAAAATCGTCCCGGCAGGTAATTTCGCGACCTCGTCCATGTCGAAACGCATCGCGAGCATGAAGTAGAAAAACGCCAGTGCTGATACCACGATCGCACCGAGCATGGAGAGCTGGAAAACGAATTTCACCGGCCCTTGCAGCCACAACGGGACCCAGCGCCGCCAAAATGCGGGTGGGTGAATGGGGCGCCAAGTGGACATAAAGCGAGATTGAGGAGAAGCTGAAAAAGTGGCGAAACGCTAGTCCACCGGGATGGCCTTGAGCGGGATGTCTTGGTCATCTTCCTCGACGAGGACGGCCTTCAACGGCGGTGACTCTTGGACTACCGGGCGGGCGGCGGGGGGAATCGGCTCGGCGGATTCGTCGATGGGTAGGGCCTTGGCCGGGTGGATCGGGCACAGGTCGTCGTCCGGCAGCGCGACGTCGGCGGGGACCTTATCGAGGTAGTTTTTACCCGCCTCACGGCAGCCGGCGGTGACGCGTTTCCCGGAAAGCAGGCAGAGTTCCATTTCCACCAGCTTGACCTTGCTGTTGAGCTGGCCGGCCTTGTAGCCGAGGCGGTCGGCGGTTTTCATGATATCGACCCAGACCGGGAGGGCGAGGGTGGCACCGTAACCCTTATCGATGGTCTTCTTCGGCTTGTCGAAGCCGACCCAGACGGTGCAGGTGAGATTCGAGGTGTAGGCGGAAAACCAGGCGTCTTTGTAATCGTTCGTCGTGCCGGTTTTACCACCGCAGGGTTTGTCGAATCCGAGCTTGCTGACGGCGGCTCCGGTGCCGCTGGTGGTGACTTCGCGGAGGATTTTCGAGACCGACCACGCCGGTCCGGCCTTGGCGGCGGAGTAGGATAGGGCGGGCGAAATCGGCAACCCGTCCTCGCCGCGCGGTGGCCACAGGATGTTGTTATTCCGGTCCTTGACTTCGGAAATCAAGTAGGGGCGGAAGCGGACGCCGTCGTTCGGGAAAATCGTGTAGGCGCTGGCGAGTTCGAACGGCGTCGCGCCCCACGAGCCAAGAAAGGAGGTCGGCGTCTCCGGCATCGGCGTGCGGAATCCGGCTCTGCTAGTGACGTCTTTGACTTTCTGGATTCCGGCGTAGTTGCCGACGCGGACGGACATGGTGTTCCGCGAACGAATCAGGCCGGTAGAGGCGGGTTCGATACCGCCGAATTTCCCGTCCGAATTATGCGGATGCCAAGTGCCCGCGCCTTTGATTTCACCGGTCTGGATCGGGCCATCGCTGATGCCGGTGTTAGGCCTGAGTCCGGCATCGAACGCCGCTAGATAAACGAACGGCTTGAAGAGCGAGCCGAGCTGGCGGCTGGCTTGGATGGCGCGGTTAAACGAGGACTCGTCGTAATCGCGGCCACCGACCACGGCGAGCACGGCACCGGTGCGGTTCTCGATGACGACTGCGGCTCCTTGGATGTATTCCGGCTCGGCGCGCGAGTCTTCGGCGAGAGCCTTCCACGCCGGTCGCGTCTGGTGCGGGTAGCCGGAAAGCCGCTCGACGTCGTGGAGCTTTTTTTCTAAAGCCTCTTCACCCTTATGCTGGATGCGGAGGTCGATGGTGGTGGTGATGGTGAGTCCACCGAGATCGATATTTTCCTTTTCCAGCAGCACCTCGAGGTCGCGGCTGATGGCGTCCATGGCGTAGGAGCCGTGGCTTTCGCGGCGGCCCTCGGGGCGGATTTCCAGCGGCTCCAGCTTGGCGGCATCAGCGGCGGGCTTGTCGATGACCCCGGCGCTGACCATCCGGCCGAGGGTGGTGTTGCGCTCGTTCAGCGCGGCCTCGATCGAGCGAAAGGGATTGAACGCATCCGGCCCGCGGACGATGCCGGCCAGCAGCGCGGACTGCGGCAGCGTCAGCTCGGAGGGATACTTTTCGAAGTAGATCCGGGACGCCTCGCCGATGCCTTTGATCTGGCGACCCCAGTTGATCTGGTTGATGTAGGCTTCGAGGATTTCGTCCTTGTCGAGCGACGCTTCGAGCCGGAAAGCGATGGCGATTTCGAGAAATTTCCGGTCGATCTGCTTCAGGGTATCGCCCCGTTCCTCGTTGCGCTTGAGTTGGAAAATATCCGACGCGAGCTGCTGGGTGATGGTGGATGCGCCTTCCTTTTTCCCTTGGAGATTTTTCAAAAAGGCCCGGACGATGCCCTGGGTATCGAAGGCTCCGTGGTGATAGAATCGCTCATCCTCCCGGGCGAGGATGGCCTTGCGGAAATTTTCCGCCACGTCCTTCAGCGGCACGATCGAGCGTTTTTCCCCGTGGATGCGACCGATTTCCTCGCCCGTGCGGTCGAGGATGATCGAGCGCTCCGGCATCGCATGAATCTTCGCGAGATCGTATTTCTGTGCCCGGTAGCCGTAGAAAATTGCGAGAAATGTTAGCCCGTAAAGTCCCGCGACGATCGGGTAACCGGCGACGCGGGCGAGAAATTTCACGAACGTCGGCAGCGGACGCGTGAAGAAGTTCAGCAGGTGAAATGGCCAGAAAAACAGCAACGAGCCCGCTCCCGGCCCGCGCGACAGGACACGGTGAGGCGCTTCTTTGCTGCGGAGGTGGTCAGTCTCTGACGGGTTGCGTTTTGGCATCTTCGTGCGAACGCTAGGCGAACCTTCGCGGACGTTCCATCCTTGTTTGCAGGGACAGACGAACTCGGATGACTGTGCCGCTCTCCACCACGTAACCATGAAAGTGAATCGAATTTTCTCTCTCGCTGGCATTTGCCTCATTTCCGGCACCGCCGTTGTTACCGCCCGTGAGCCGATCCATGACTTGAAAGACCTCACGAATCTGGAGTCCAAGATCGAAGCGGTCAGCAAAAAGGTCATGCCTACCACCGTCGCACTCATTTCAGAAACCACCGGCTCGTCTGGCTCCGGCGTCATCACCACCGCAGACGGACTGATCCTCACTGCCGCCCACGTCGTGCAAGGCGCGGACGAGTTAGAAGTCGTCTTCTCAGACGGCAAGCAGGTGAACGGCAAAGTCCTCGGGGCGAATTATTCCAAGGACATCGCCATGGTCCAGATCGAGGGTAAAGGCCCATGGCCATTCGCCGCGATGGGTGTTTCCAAGCCCCTCAGCGCGGGTGACTGGGTCATCGCCCTCGGCCACTCCGCTGGCTTCGATGCCGCACGCACCCCGCCGGTTCGCTTTGGCCGCGTCGTTTCGAAAGGCCCGGGAAATTTCCTCACCACCGACTGCACGCTCATCGGCGGCGACTCGGGTGGCCCATTGTTCGATCTCGACGGGAAAATCGTCGGGATTAATTCCTCCATCGGCGTTTCTCTGACGAATAACAACCACGCTGGCATCGACGGCTTCAAGGAAGACTGGGACCGCATTCAGGCCGGCGAAGCATGGGGTATGCTGTCACTGAATCCACTAGCTAACCCCGAAACGCCCGTGCTGGGCATCAACTTCGGCATGGCACGGGGCTTTCGAGGAGCCTTGGTGCAAGCACTCGCTCCTAGGTCCCCCGCAGGCGCCGCAGGGGTCAGAGTGGGCGACTTGATCCAAACCCTAGATGGCAATGAGATTTCAGATGCAAAAAGGTTTCTGCAAGTGATCGCCAAACGTCAGCCCGGCGACCGAGTGAAACTAGGAATCCAGCGCGACCGCAAATTCCTTGAGCTGGAGGTCAAACTCGTCAGCAGCGAAACCCTCTTTGAAAGATAACCTCCCACACTCTATGAAATCATTCGTTAGTATCATCATCGCGCTGGCGGTGCCGGGCGTCGCTCTTGCCGAAGAAGAAGTCCCACTGCAAATGCCCGACGAGCGCCAAGCGCTGGAGGTCCAAGCAGACGAGTTTGCAGAAGCCATCACCCCCGCCCTCGCCACGGCGGCGAAGTCCACCGTCCGCGTCTGGTCTGGCTCACGTCGAGTCGCTTACGGCACGGTCATCGGCGACGGCAGCCAGATCCTCAGTAAATGGAGCGAAGTCGCCCGCGGCGCGGGAAGCCTCCGAGTGGACGTGGCGGGTGAAGAATACCGCGATGTGAAACTCACCGGCGTTTACAAGGACGAGGACCTCGTCGTCCTCGAAGTAGAAGGGAAACCGCTCACCCCGGTGA
Organism: Luteolibacter sp.; assembly: GCA_043766715.1. GTDB lineage: Bacteria > Verrucomicrobiota > Verrucomicrobiia > Verrucomicrobiales > Akkermansiaceae > Luteolibacter. The sequence goes on along the minus strand of JAYUHS010000013.1, from coordinate 4,481 downwards.
AATGGTCGCTCGATGCGCCTCAACTCGGCAGCTTCCTCGCTGCCCCACAGCCAGACGGCAGACCCGCCGCCTATGGCGTGGTCAGCGTCCTCGAGCGAAATCTCCGCGATACTGACCTCGCGTATCTTGGCGTCATCGGCGATCCAGAATACCGCGGCCAAGGCGTGAAAATCGCGAAAATTGCCGAAGATTCTGGAGCCTCGGATGCTGGACTCAAGCGAGGAAGCGTCATTCTCAAAATCGCAGATCGCTCGATTTCTGGCTTACTGGAGTTAAAAAACGCGCTGGTCGGGATCGCTCCTGGCACCACGGTCCCGCTGTTGGTGGAGTCAAAAGGCTCGGCCCAAACGATCAACGTGTTGCTCAAGAACCGTCCCAAGATGCCGCAGTTTACCGGTGACCGACTTCAAGCCATGGAGCGCATGGGCGGCGCGGTCAGCCAAGTCCGTGGCTCGTTCACCCACGCCATCCAGACCGACATGCGGCCCAAGCCGAACCAGATCGGCGGACCCGTCGTGAATCTAAAAGGCGAGGCCGTGGGCATCACCATCGCCCGGGCCGACCGCACCCGATCATTCGTCATGCCCGCCACCGCCGTGGTCAACTTGCTCAAAAACGACCCGGAAAATCCCGCACTCGCCCAAGTGCGAACTGAGGAGACCCAAGCCGCGTATCCCACCCGAGGCGGTGCTCCCCAAGGCCGCATGATGCCCGGCGGCGAGGACAGGATGCGCCGTCACCTCGGTGACATGCAGCGGCTGATGGACCACCTGCGCGAGGAAATGGACAGCCTCGAGGATCCATGATGCCGCCCATCGTCCTCGCTTCATCTTCCCCGCGCCGCCGCGAACTACTGGAAAAGGCGGGTATCATTTTCGAAGTCATCGTCTCCCCGGCGGAGGAAATCCATGACGCATCAATGCAGCCACACCTCTTGTGCGAGCTGAATGCCACACTCAAGGCCGCAGCCGTCGCGGCGAAAAGGCCGGATGCCACCGTCATCGGCTCGGACACACTGGTCTTCATCGACGACATGCCACTCGGTAAACCGGCAGATATGGCCGAAGCCCGCGCCATGCTGCGGCGCTTGTCAGGGCGCACCCATCAAGTCTGCACCGGCGTCTGCGTGATTGATCCGGGCGGCGAAAAGAACGTCTTCCACGACCTCACCGCCGTGACCTTTCGGACGCTGGATGACTCGGCCATCGACGACTATTTCTCACGGGTCGATCCCCTCGACAAGGCTGGGGCCTACGGTATCCAAGAATGCGGCGAGATGATCGTTTCCGAAATCTCCGGGAGTTTCGAAAATGTCATGGGCCTACCCGTGGCCAAGGTCATCCACGCGCTGCGGGCTAGGTCCGTTTGAGCCACTAAAAAAACCCGTGCCACTCGGCCTGATCCGTGCATCCTCCCCAGCGTGTCCTATCTGGAAATCACCGACCTCCACACCCATTTCACCCAGCGCACTGGCACGCTTTTCTCCCCCGGTAAGCACGTGGTCCGCGCCGTGGACGGAGTCTCGCTCCGTCTTGAAAAGGGCGAAATCCTCGGCCTCGTCGGCGAGTCGGGCTGCGGGAAATCCACCTTCTCCCGCACCATCATGCAGCTCATCCCCTCCACCTCCGGCACCGTCGTGCTCGATGGGGAAAACCTATCCACCCTCCCCACAGCAGAAGTGCGCAAGCGCCGCTTGGATTTCCAAATGGTGTTCCAAGACCCCTACGCCTCGCTTAATCCGCGGATGACCATCTTCTCCACCCTCGCCGAAGCCGTCCGCCAGCGCCATCCGCAGCTCAAGGGCGATGCCCTCTTCACTCGCGTGGAAACGCTGATGGCCACCGTCGGCCTCGATGCACGCGTCATGCGGAAATACCCCCACGAATTCTCCGGCGGCCAGCGCCAGCGCATCGCCATCGCCCGTGCCCTCGCCCCCGAGCCCAAGCTCATCATCGCGGATGAACCCGTCTCCGCGCTCGACGTCTCCATCCAGTCGCAGATCCTCAATCTCATCAAAACGCTCCAGAAGGACCTCGGCCTCACCATGATCTTCATTTCTCACGACCTCGGCGTCGTCCACTACATCGCCGATCGTATCGCCGTCATGTATCAGGGAAAAATCGTCGAATCCGGCGAGGCAGGAAATGTTTTCCACCACCCCCAAGCGGACTACACCAAGCGCCTCCTCGCCTCCATCCCCAAGCTAGCCACAGCCTAGGACTCAGCGTTTAAGCACGAATCCCGCCTCGCCCAGTCTCGCGCGGAGGCCCTTCAAAATCGCCACCGCCGTCACCCCATCCCCCTGGATGCAGAGCGTCTCCACTCTCCCTGCCGCCGCGATTTCCATGGCCTGAGCCACCGCTGCATCCACCTCCTTGATCAGCGCACCCGGCTCCCCGCGTGGCATCAGCGAGCCATCATCCCGGTAGCGACGGTCCGCGAAGCCCTCCGGGCACACCGTCAGACCAGCAGCTCTAGCCACCTGATCCAGTTCACTTCCCGGCTGCGCGAAGAGGACTAATCCCGGTGAAATACGGACGATCCCCTCCACCACCGCCGCTGCTAGTAACGGATCGCGCCCCGCTTGGTGATAGAGCGCACCGTGCGGTTTCACATGATGGACCGTGGTGCCATGCTCCGCTGCCAGAGCCACCAGTCTCGCCACCTGCCGCTGCACCAGATCCGTCACCTTTTCTAAGGGCAGAGCCATCGCCCGCCTGCCGAAATGCTCTGGATCCTCGTAGCCCGGATGCGCGCCGATCGCTACCCCAGCCGCCGCCGCAGCCCACCGGATCGAGCGCCGCATCGTCTCCTCGTCACCCGCATGACCCCCGCAAGCGATATTGGCAGAACTCACCAGACCCAGCAGAGCCTCATCCTCCGTTCCCCCCTCGCCGAGGTCAGCATTCAAATCGATAAAACGCATGAAAACGACCATAACAGGTCCGCATCACTCTGCAACTCCCTTGCCAATCCCCACCACCGCCGCAAAATCCAACCCTCCCATGAAGCGATTCCTCATCAGTTGTTCGTTAGTCCTTGGGCCGCTCGCCTCCTGTGAGGAAAAGCAAAAAACCGCACCCGCCCCACCTGCCGTGATCGACCCCACACTCCCACCCGGTCCCGGTCCCGCCCGCGCCAGCGCCGCCGCCGCCCACACCCGCCCCGCCCTCGAGCGCGATCTCGCAGCCGTGGGGCTGAACTTCGGCGATCCCATCTTCATCCGCGTCTTCAAGGACGAGGCCGTCCTCGAAATGTTCGTCCGAAATCGCGCGACAGAAAAATATGACCTCTTCCGCACCTACCCCATCGCCGCCGCCTCCGGCACCCTCGGCCCCAAGCTCGCCGAGGGCGACGGCCAAGTCCCCGAGGGATTTTATTACGTCCCCCCCGCCGCCATGAATCCCGCCAGCCAATACCACCTCTCGTTTAACATCGGCTACCCCAACGCCTACGACCGCGCCCACCAGCGCACCGGCAGCGCCATCATGGTCCACGGCAACCGCGTTTCCATCGGCTGCCTCGCCATGACCGACGCAAAGATCGAGGAAATTTACACCCTCGCCGCCGCCGCCCACCACGGAGGCCAGCCATTTTTCCGCATCCACCTCTTCCCCTTCCGGCTCACCCCAGAACGGCTCGCATCCACCACCCAGTCCGCCAATCAAGAGTTCTGGATCAATCTCAAACAAGGCTACGACCTCTTCGAGCAAACCCACATTCCCCCACAAGTGGACCTCGTCGGCGGCCGCTACCTAGCGAGATAAAGGCCCCCGCAGACCAGCTTCAGGTGAGGCCAGAACCCCACACCGACCTCATCCCCACTCCACGCAAGCCCCACCCAAACCCTGTGAGACTACGACCCAAACCCCGTGCGGCCACACCCCAAACCCTGTGCGACCACGACCCAAACCCCGTGCGACCACACCCCAAACCCCGTGCGACCACGACCCAAACCTCGTGTAACTACGATCCAAACCTTGTGTGACCACGACCCAAACCCCGTGTAACCACACCCCAAACCTCGTTCGGATACGCTCTCAACCCCTTGCAAACCCGGTCCGCAGTGCGGGCGACTGACATCAAAACCCACATCGCCTCCCCACTCTTCTCCGCGCCCCTCTGCGGCTTTTACGCCTTTACGGTGAAAAAATCACTCGCCCCGGCCTCCCCCACAACCGTTCCCGAATGAAGCCCCCGCGCGTTTCTGTGACTCAAGATGTCACACGCCAAGCAGCTTTTGTGATTCCAGATCCCAGAGATTCTGCCTGAGTCGCATGGTCTCGAAAGACATCCAAATCACCCATCACAAATAACGCCCCAAACCACCCTCCCTCATGGACGACCGTAACATTCGCCGTTTCACCCGCGCCACCCGTGTCCAAACCTTCGGTCGCGTCAATGCCGCCGATTTCACCCCCGGCAGCCGGACCACCCACCTCTTCGCCGAGCTCGATCCCATCCTCGCCGAGCTCACCGCC
>JAYUHS010000012.1:0-7363 GCA_043766715.1 Luteolibacter sp. | reverse complement strand
AGCAGCGGGCGTGGCGGGCGGTCCGCGCTTCAACCTGCAATATGTCAAAAGCCTCGGCTGCAACATGCTTTGGTTTCAGCCGATTCACCCCAATGGCATCGCCGGGCGGCAGAACGATTCTGCCACCGGGCAACCGTTCGAGGTCGGCTCACCCTATGCGGTGAAGAATTTTTTTGAGGTCATGCCACTGATGGCGAAAGCATTTACCCCCGGAGGTACGCCTGCGACTAACGACACCGCCGCCGGGCGGGTGCAGGCTTTGGCGGAGTTTCAATCGTTTGCCGCCGCAGCGGATGCGGAAGGTGTGGGTATAATGTTAGACGCACCCTTTAACCACACAAGCTACGATGCGGAACTCGCAGCGGTGGGGCAGACGTTGTTCAGCGGTGGAAGTCCCACTCAGGAAATCCGCAACACCGAGGCGCGCTTCTATGCCCGCTCCGGTGCCTATGACATGCGAGCTTCTAGCGCGGGAAATATAGCAATCGCTCCAGATCGGATCGCGGAGTTTGCCTTTGCAGATACCTATGAAGTATTCTTCGGTCGCTATGCGGCACTGGTGTCGGGAACCACTGGCGGACATCTCAGTGAGGCGGATTGGTTCGACTATAGTATCGGCAATGAGAACACCAACGGCGACGGGCACTTCGATGCGATCACCCAGAAAGTTTGGCGCTATTTTGCGGAATATACATTGCACTGGCTAACACAAACCGGCTATCCGGCGAATGCGGCGGGTGCAGCATTGGATTCAAATGTAGGCATCGATTCGCTGCGCGCAGATTTCGGCCAAGGACTGCCGCCGCAATGTTGGGAGTATATAATTAATAAAACTCGCACTCGCAAATGGAACTTTATCTTCATGGCGGAATCCCTTGATGGCGGCGCGGTCACCTACCGCAGCGGGCGGCACTTCGATATCCTCAATGAGAATATCGTTTTCCCGCTGCACGCGGCGCAGAACACGGCGGAGTTCCGCCAAATTTATGAGGACCGTCGGAATTCCTATGGCCAGGCGTTGGTGTTGCTCAACACGAGTTCCCATGATGAGGATCACTACCAAGACCCATGGCACGCGCTGATCCGCTATGCCGCGAATAACAGTGTAGATGGCGTGCCCTTGGTGTTTCCCGGCCAAGAACTGGGTCTAAGCGGGACGGTCGTCCCGCCTTCAAACACCAATCTTAGTTTATCGCCCTTCGGCTATGACCGTTACGAAATTAACTCAGGTAAACCGATCCCGCATTTTAAAAAGTATAACTCGCTGATGCCGCTTTGGCTCAAGACGACGCCCGCCGATCCGAGCTATAACTATGGACTCGCGCAGTTATCAAAAGTGTATGAAGGAATCGGCCACGCCCGCCGGGTTTCGTCAGCCTTGCGCAGCTCGAACCGCTATTTTCTCAACCTCAATGATAACTCTCCGCATGGCCAGATATTCTCGGTCGCGAAGTTTGATAACCGCAACGCGGGTCCAAATGTTAGCGACGTGGTGCTGGCATTTGTGAATCTGGATCGCAATGCGACACCCACCACCAGCGGAGCTAACAAGTTCAATCTGAACATCGACACTGATACAAACGGCGTGAACGACTTCGGCATCAAGCCCGCCCGCCAGTATAACGTGAAAAACATCGCGGCGTATCTCGGCACCGATCCTAACCGCCGCAACACTTTCCTCATTCCCGGCGGGATCTCCGGCAGTGACCTGATTTCACAGGGACTGTATGTTTCCATGAATCGCGTCCCGCTGACTGATGGCGCTTGGGCGACGGCTCCTTATGAAGCGCAGTATCTAAAACTCTATGATGTCACTCCGCCACCCGCAGCGGCCACTCCGCAGCCGGACTTCGTTGCGTTCGGGACGGTCCTCGGAAATCAAGTCACCTTCACTTGGCCCACCGTGAGTGATCCAGAGGGCGGGGTTTCTGGCTACCATGTGCAAATTGGCACCATGCCGGGCGGCTTCGATGTTTTTGATGGAACGGTCGCGGCTAACAGCAAGACGGTTACTGCGGCTTTTGGGATGACCTTATACGCCCGGATCCAACAGATCAATGCTGCGGGAGTTACTGGGAGTTATGGAAACAACTCGGTTGCCGTTTTGGTCCTCGATCCAGCTACCGACTTCGATGGTGACGGCCAATCCAATGGCGCAGAGTTCACGGCAGGCACCCATCCGTTGCAGGGATTTTCAGTATTGAAAATTACCCAAATCAACATCCTCGGCGGCGATGTGAATCTCACGCTGAGCACCGTCGCCGGAAAGAACTATCAGCTAGAAACGAAACTCACGCTCAACCCCGGACCTTGGGCAAACGTGGGCACGCCAGTGGGAGCCAGCGGTCCTTCAACGGCCTTCCCCCACCCGGGCGGGGCGGGGGATCTGAAGCGGTTCTACCGCGCGCGGGTCGTGCCGTGACAAGGAGGGTCGATCTCCGAATCGACCAAGCGCATGGTCGGTCAACGAATCGCGGTTTTCCTCACCTTATTGTCATCTCATGCGCTAGGGCGGATCGGAGTCCGCCCCTCCTTGGGTGATCACCCTCCGGGCTTGCCCTCGCGGATTTCCTCGCCATGCTTCGCCGCCTTGTGAGTTCTATTCCGGTTGAGCCATCGTTAGAAGCCTTTGCTGAGCTGGCAAAGCGGGGCAATGTCGTGCCCGTTTACACCCAGCTTGCCGCCGACTTCGAGACCCCCTTGTCCGCCTATCTTAAGCTGCGGGATAATCGCCATTCGTTCCTGTTGGAAAGTGCGGAGAGCACGGAGAAGGGGGGGCGTTGGTCAATCGTTGGCAGTGGGCCGCGGTTAGTTTTCGAGGCGCGGGAAAAGGAAATCACCATCCGCGATGGGTCGAAGGTCCGCACGTTCACCGCAGAGGATGACGTGCTCGCCGCGCTGGAGCGGGAAATGGCCCCTTACAAGCCGGTGACTCATGGGGCACTGCCGCAGTTTTCGGGTGGAATGGTGGGGTATCTTTCCTACGATGCGGTGCGGCAGTTCGAGCCGACGCTGGGACCGCCGCCGCCGGATGCGCTGGGGATTCCAGATGCGATGTTCATGCTGGCAGACACTCTGCTCGTATTCGACCACCGGTTGCGCCGCCTCCAAGTGATCGCGAATGCCTTTATCGATGAATTTCCATCACCTGAGGAAGCCTACGCCGCCGCCCGGGGTCGCATCGCCGCGATGGTGGAAATTTTAAACCGCCCGTTCCACGTTCCTGCACTGAATGGCCTCGCCAAGGTCCAGCCCGCCGAGGCCCGTAGCAATACGACCCAAGCGGAATACGAGGCGATGGTGCTAGCGGGTAAGGAATTCATCAAAGCCGGGGATATTTTCCAATTCGTCCCGAGCCAGCGCTTCGAGGCGGATTTCGACCAACCACCGGTCGATCTCTACCGGGCGCTGCGGTTTGTGAATCCCTCGCCCTACATGTTCATCTTGGAAATGGGGGATTTCGCGCTCGTCGGTAGTTCGCCGGAGGTCCATGTCCGCTCGATCCATGGCCGGATCGACATCCGCCCCATCGCCGGGACTCGGCCTCGCGGCAAGACCCCGGAAGAGGACGACGCGCTCGCGGCGGACCTCATGGCGGACCCGAAGGAGTGTGCCGAGCACCTCATGTTAGTCGATCTCGCGAGAAACGACGTCGGGCGCATCGCCAAGCATGGCAAGGTGAGGGTGGACGATTTCATGATCGTGGAGCGCTACAGTCATGTGATGCACATCGTCTCCAACGTCTCGGGCGATCTCGATCCTTCCCACAGCGCCTACGATGTCCTGCGGGCGACGTTTCCCGCAGGCACCGTCAGTGGCGCACCGAAAATCCGGGCGATGCAGATCATCAACTCGCTGGAAAAAAACAAACGCTGCGCCTACGCCGGGGCGGTTGGTTATTTCGGCTTCGACGGCTCGCACGACTCCTGCATCACGCTGCGGACCTGCCTGTTAAAAAACGGCAAGGCCTACGTCCAAGCCGGGGCCGGAGTGGTCGCGGACTCGGACCCGACGTCCGAGTATGTGGAAACCGTAAACAAGTCGCAGGCCCTGCTCAGCGCCATCGCCCTTGCAAGGACTCTGGGGGCTTGAACTCACGTCTGAAATTTCAAAGCCACCGCCATGCTCCTCATTCTCGATAACTACGACTCGTTCACCTACAACCTCGTCCAATACTTCGGCGAGCTGGGCGCGGAAATGAAGATTTTCCGAAATGACGTCCTCACCGTGGACGAGGTGATCGCGCTCAAGCCAGAGCGTATCTGCATTTCTCCCGGCCCTTGCACGCCGACGGAAGCCGGGATTTCCTGCGAACTCATCGCGAGGCTCGGTGCCACCACGCCGATCCTTGGCGTCTGCCTCGGCCATCAGTCGATCGGCCAAGTTTACGGTGGCGACGTCGTCCGCGCGGACCGCCTGATGCATGGGAAAACCTCGCCGATCCATCATTCCGGCAAGAGCGTCTTCGCCGGGATGCCGGACCCCTTCGAGGCCACGCGCTACCACTCGCTCATCGTGAAACGCGAGACGCTGCCAGACTGCCTAGAAATCACCGCGTGGACGGAAGAGGGGGAAATCATGGGACTCCAGCATCGGGAATTTCCCGTCCACGGCGTCCAATTCCACCCCGAGTCCATCCTCACCCAAGACGGCAAGCGGCTGCTCGAAAATTTCCTCAAACTGTAAGCACCCTAAGCCAGCAGCGCGGTGACGGGTTTCTATTTGACTTGTCAACCGCCCCCTCAGAAACCCATCCCGATCATTTTCCCCATGAAATCCTACCAATACGTCAACTACCTCTGGGACGATGCCAAAGTCGCGCCACTCAACGCGGTCGATCGCCTCGCCTACCGCTCGAATCTGCTCGGCAGCGACCAGCGCATCACCAACACCGGCGGCGGAAATACCTCATCCAAGGCCATGGAAAACGACCCACTCACCGGCCTCCCTGTCGAGGTCCTGTGGGTGAAAGGCTCCGGCGGTGACCTCCGCACCAGCACCCGGGAAAATTTCTCCTCGCTCTACCAGCAAAAACTTCTCGATCTCCAAAACCTCTACGCAGGCCGCGAAGACAAGGGACTCAAGTCACCCGCCGAGGACGAAATGGTCGGCATGTACACCCACGCCACCTTCAATCTCAACCCGCGTGCTTCGTCCATCGACACGCCATTGCACAGCTTCATCCCGGCGAAGTTCGTGGACCACATGCACCCGAATGCGATCATCGCCATCGCCGCGTCCAAGAATTGTGAGCAGCTCACGCAGGAGATCTTCGGCGGCGAGATGGCCTACGTGCCGTGGATGCGCCCGGGCTTCGAGCTTGGCCTTGCGATGCAGGAAATCGTAAAAAACCAGCCAAACGTGAAGTCCATCATGATGGGCCAGCATGGTTTCATTTCTTGGGACGATGAGGAAAAGGCCTGCTACGGCTACACGCTGGATTGCATCGAAAAAGCGGCCGCCTTCATCGAGGCGAAATACACCGCCAAGGGTGGGGATGCCGCCGCATTTGGCGGAGCCAAGTATCAGCCACTCACTCCCGAACTGCGCCGCGAGACGCTCGCCGCCATCTTGCCATGGCTGCGCGGCCAAGTTTCCCAACAGAAGCGCCTCATCGGCACCGTCCAGGACGACGAGAAAATCCAGCGCTTCGTGAACTCCCACGATGCCGCCCGCCTCGCCGAGCTTGGCACCAGTTGCCCGGATCATTTCCTGCGTACGAAAATCAAGCCGCTCTACGTGGACTGGAATCCGCAAACCGAGGACGCCGCCGCCCTGAAAAACAAGCTCGCCGCCGGCCTCGAAGCCTACCGCGAGGACTACGCCGAGTATTACGCGATGTGTAAACACGCCAACTCGCCCGCCATGCGCGATGCGAATCCCACCGTGGTGCTCATCCCCGGCATCGGCATGATCGCTTGGGGCAAGGACAAGTCCGAGTCCCGCGTCACCGCAGAATTCTACAACTGCGCCGTCGAGGTCATGCGCGGTGCCGAAGCCATCGACACCTACATTTCCCTGCCCCAACAGGAAGCCTTCGACATCGAGTATTGGCTGCTCGAAGAGGCCAAACTCAAGCGGATGCCTGCGGAAAAGGAACTTGCCCGCCAAGTCGTCATCGTCATCGGTGCGGGTTCCGGCATCGGCAAGGAAACCGCCCACCGCCTCGTGAAAGAGGGCGCACACATCGTTTGTGTCGATCTGAACGAAGACGCAGCCAAGGCGACGGCCAAGGAAATCACCGACCACTATGGCCTCGGCATCGGCGTGGCCGGCACCGGTCTTTCCGCCTGCGGGCCAGCCACTGGTCTTGCGGCGAACATCACCGACCGCCCCAGCATCCGCAAAATGCTGGACGATGTCGCGCTGTCCTACGGCGGGTTTGATTCCATCTGCGTCACCGCAGGCATCTTCGTCCCAAGTGACACTTCCGGTCATATTCCAGATGATAAATGGGCGCTCACCTTCGCCATCAACGTCACCGGTTCCTATTTTGTCGCCGATGAAGCGGCCAAGACCTGGAAAGAACAAGGGCTCAAGGGCCAGCTCGTCCTCACCACCTCGGCGAATGCGGCGGTCGCGAAAAAAGGCTCCGTCGCCTATGACGTCTCGAAAGCGGCGGGAAATCACCTCGTCCGCGAGCTTGCCATGGAGCTTTCACCCCTCGTCCGCGTCAATGGCGTGGCCCCGGCCACCGTGGTCCAAGGCTCGGCGATGTTTCCGCGGGACCGAGTGATCGGCTCGCTGGCGAAATACGCGATCCCTTACACGGACGACGAGGCGACCGAGTCACTCGTGACCAAGCTGGCGCAGTTCTATGCGGATCGCACGCTGACCAAGGCACCGATCACCCCCGCCGACCAAGCGGAGGCGTATTTCTTGCTCGTTTCGCAGCGCCTCAGCAAGACCACCGGCCAGATCATCACCGTGGACGGCGGCCTGCACGAGGCGTTCCTCCGGTAGTCGATCGACGTTGTTCCGAGCTGCATCATCCGAGTTCCGAAGGAGGGAGATCCCCCTCAGAACTCGGGTGACGATGCAAATAGCACCGTCAATGGTGTTAAAAGCTCGGTTGAGGATGCAAATAGCACCGTCAATGGTGCTAAAAGCTCAGTGGAGGATGCAAATAGCACCCTCAATGGAGTTCAAAGCTCCGGCGACGGTGCAAATTGCACCGTCACCCCTGTTCGGAGCTGCTCTGTTGCAGTTCTGAAGTGGATTGGGGCAAAGGGCGCCGGAAGACGGGCACTTCCCATCCCTCCCATTGGGAGTGTAAGAAATTCTGTGTAAGCGCTTTCCGGTGGTGCATCCAATCACCGAAAAAACACCGCACATGAAATCCTCTATCAAAGACAAGCTCCTC
>JAYUHS010000011.1:0-7384 GCA_043766715.1 Luteolibacter sp. | reverse complement strand
TTAAAGGTATGGAAACGGTCTTCCGAATCGACATGGGAGAGGAGTTTCTCGATGCCCGGCAGATTCCACTTCGGGATTTGTAAATCCGCACCCATTCCACGGAACAGCCGCTCCAGATTTTCCGGCAGGCCACCACCGGTGATGTGGGACATCGCCTTCGGCTTCACTCCAGATTTTTTCAACCCACGAGTCACGTCGTGGTAGAGCCGCGTCGGCTTGAGCCACGCGTGGAGTTCTTCTTCCGTCACCTCGCCGGGAAATTCATTGAGCACCCGGCGCACCAGCGACCAACCGTTGGCATGGATGCTGTCGGATGCGTAGCCGATGAGCACATCGCCCACCGCCACCGTCGTCGGATCGATGAGATCTGGCTTCTCCGCACAACCGATGCAGAAACCGGATAGCTCGATCACATCCACCGGCACGATGCCTGGCATTTCCGCCGTTTCGCCACCAGCGAGGATGCAGTCGCAAGCCTCAAGATAGTCCGCCATCCCGGAAATGAGGCGGGTGATTTTCTCCTCATGCAGCGCCGCGATGCCAATGTAGTCGAGGAAAAGCAGTGCATCGCCACCCGTGGTGAGGATGTCATTCACGCTCATCGCGACGAGGTCCTTGCCCGCCGTTTCGAGCAGATCGTGCTCCAGTAGCAGCTCCAGTTTCGTCCCGACGCCATCGCAGCCGGTCATCATCACCGGCTCCTTGTAGCTGCTCAGATCGTAACATGCGGCGAACAGCCCGAAGGCTCCCCACAGCTTGCGCGTCTGCTGAGTCCTGCGCACATGAGTGCCGATGTCGCCCACCAGAGCCGCCGCTTTTCGCGTGTCCACTCCCGCTTGTTGGTAAGTTAATTTCCCCGCCATATTCCGTTGCGGGAGTTCTACAAGCCACCCTCTTCGCGTCACGAAGAAAAGCGGCCTATTTATGAAGAGGTTATTTCCTGCTGCCGCAAATCGGAATGGGGCGATGGGATGTGTCACGAATGGCTTCGGAAGCGCTCGGGCCTCGGTTTCTAAATCCATCCCCAGACGTGGACTGCTGCCGGATGGGCCGCTCCGCTTGACCTTGCGTGAAAACGGGACACGCTTTTTCACTCATCTCTTATGCAGCACCCACTCAAGAATCTTGAAGAGCACGCCCGTGAAGCTCTCAAGCCGGCACTCGCAGGCCAACTTTCCCCCGCCGAACGCATCGCCCTTTATAAAAGTTTTCTAAAAACGGAGGAGCTCCGCATCCAGCTCCACCATCGCTCAGGTGCAGGTGGGTTAGAAATCGTCCGCGAGCGGTCAGCGCTGATCGATACCATCATCCGCTCGATCCTCGAAGCCTCGCTGAACGTTCGGGAAAACAAGGAAATGCTGCCCATTTCCCTCGTCGCGACCGGTGGCTACGGCCGGGGCACGCTCAATCCCGCTTCGGATATCGACATCCTTTTCCTGCTGCCGCGCGCCTCCACCAAGCTACCCGAACCCCTGCGGGAATTAGTGCAAGACATCCTCTATCTCCTCTGGGATGTAGGCTTCAAGGTCGGCCACGCCTGCCGCTCGATCAAAGAATGCATCGAACAAGCAACGAGCGACCAAGAAAACAAGACCGCCCTGATGGACGCACGGTTGATCGCAGGAGACGCCGCCCTTTTCGCGCAATTTCAGCAACGCTTCGACAAGGAATGCATTCGTAAAGGGCAGTCCGATTTTTTCGAAATCCGCCGGAATGACCTGCGAGATCGCCATAAGAAATACTCACATACCGTTTTCCTCCAAGAGCCGAACGTGAAGGAAAGCTGCGGCGGCCTGCGCGATTATCATAACATCCTATGGGTCGCCCGGGTGAAACTAGGCACCACCGATCTCGCCGACTTAGTCGAAAACCGCACCATCACCGACAGCACTCGCAGCGAGATCGAGGCCGCACATGACTTCATCCACCGCGTGCGGAATGAACTGCACTATCATAACCAGAAAGCGACCGACCAACTCACCCTCCAGCTCCAAGGCGTAGTCTCGACGGCATTTGACTACCCACAGAAGGACATTCTCCGCCAGACCGAGGCCTTCATGCGCGACTACTACCGCCACACTCGGCATCTGTACCAGCACACGACTTCGTTGATGGAGACCTTCCAGATCGAGCAGGACAAGCGAGCCGAGTCGGGATTCCGCTCATTCCTAACCTTCCGTCAGAAAAACCGCGAGGAATTCGATGGATTCGTCACCCGGGCTGGGCGGCTGTTTCCATCGAACCAAGAGATTTTCAAAGAAGACCCGCACCGCCTCATGCGGCTGTTCCAATACTGCCAACAGCGGAATTTAAAACTCAGCCCGCAGCTCAGGCGGTTAGTTGCCGCACATTGGGAAAATATTGATAAGCCATTCCGCTACTCGAAAACAAATCGCCTCATTTTCCAAAGCATCTTGGAGCGCAAAGGCGAGGTCGCCCGCATCCTCCGGCTGATGCACCGCATCGGCGTGCTCGGTCTCTATCTACCGGAATTCGGCGCGCTGGACTGTCTCGTGCAGCACGAGTTCTTCCACCGCTACACCGCGGACGAGCACACCCTGCGCTGCGTGGACCAGCTCGACGCACTCATCACCGAGACCGACCCACGGAGGGAAATCTACCGGCGGCTATTCCTCGAAGTGCAGGACTCCTACGCCCTCTATCTCGCCTGCATCCTCCACGACACCGGCCGCGCAGAGAACGTCCGCGAACACATCGACGGCTCGGCCATGCTCGCCTCGCGTCTCTGCAATCGCCTCCAAATCCAAGGGGAACGCCGCACGCTCATCATGTTCCTCGTGGACAATCACCTCACCTTCTGGCGCACCGCCACCACGCGAAATCTCGATGACCCGGAAGTCATCGGCGAGTTTGCGAAAATCGTAAAAACCCCCTCCAATCTCGACGCCCTTTTCCTCTTCACCTTCGCCGACTCGAATGCCACCTCACCCGATGGCTGGAGCGGCTGGAAGGAAAGCCTGATGCTCCAGCTCCACAACGCCACCCACCATTTCCTCGAAGACGGCAAGGACGAATACTCCCGCAAGCTCGGCGCCGACCGTGCCGCACTACGCGACGAAGTTCTCCGCACCATGCGCGAGGACTATCACACCGAAGTGGAGCGCCATTTCGAACAGATGCCCGCTGCCGCCTTCTATTTCCGCCAAGCCGGACACATCATCACCCAAGTCCGCACCGTCCGCCACTTCCTCCAGCGAGAAACCGAGACTGCGGACCCGCTCGCCTCCTGCATCAAATGGATCGACCACACCGACAAGGGCTACAGCGAGTTGGTGCTCGCCACCCGTGACCGACCGCTGCTCCTCGAAAAGGTCTGCTGCGCCCTCGCCTCCGAGCAAATCAATATTCTATCCGCAGACCTCTTCACCCGCATGGACGGCATCGTCGTCAACATCTTCCGCGTCTGCACCACCAACTTCGAGCCCGTCTCCACCGTCTCCACCCGCAAGCGATTCCTCGAGACCTTCGAGGCCATCCTCGCCACCGACAGCTACGACCCCGAGAAATACCTGCGGCGGAAGGTCAATTTCCTCAAACCCCGCTCAGACACCGACATCGAGGTCCCAGTCCGCGCCTACGTCACCAACAGCCTCCACCCCACCTGCACCACCGTGGAAATCCAAGGCCTCGACCGCATCGGCCTGCTCCACGACCTCTTCCACACCATCAACCACCACGGCCTCAATACCGCCCACGCCCGGATCTGTACCGAAAAAGGCGTCGCCATGGACACCCTCTACATCACCACCGCCCAAGGCGAAAAAATCGAGGATCCCGAGCTACTACTCCAGATGGAGCGCGAGTTCTCCACCCTCATCAAACGTCGGGAGATCCCAGGTTGATGATCTGCCCGAGCAACAATACTTGGAAATCCTGCCAAATCGGGAAATTCGTCAAGATTCTGCTTGGCATTCCGCAGCGGATCTTCCAGTTTCCGCGCCCGCCCGTCTTTTGGGCACGCTAAGAGCTTCATTATCATGTCTGTATCTCTCCGACTCAATCGCAAGGGCACCAAGGATCGCCCTTACTACAAAATCGTCGCCGTTGACAGCCGCAAGCGCCGCGACGGACGCTTCATCGAGCAACTCGGCACCTATGATCCACTTCTCGAAGGGACCAACTACACCATCGACCTCGCCATCGCCGACAAGTGGCTGGCCGTCGGCGCGAAACCTTCCGAGACCGTCAACAGCATGATCCGCAAGGCCCGCACCGCTGCTGCCGCGACTGCTTGATCCATTGTTCCTAAATTTTAAAAAATCCGTGTCCCTCTCAGGGGCACGGATTTTTTGTGGCGTCATCACGGATGTTTGAAGTTTCCACCCCGATTACGTTCGAAGCATTCATGGCGCGTGCACTCCATGATCCCCAGCACGGCTACTACGCCCGCCGGATTTCTGGAGTCGGTCGCGGGGGGGACTTCACCACCGCGCCGATGCTCTCGGAAGCGCCAGCCCGAGCGATCTCCACTTGGGCCGCCATGGCCATGAAGGAGACAGGCTGCCGCGATCTCATCGAAATCGGTCCGGGAGAAGGCACACTCGCCGCCGGAGTCTTGCGAAATTTACCATGGCACCTCCGGTGGAAGACTCGGCTGCATCTCGTGGAAACCTCCGTCCCACTCGCCGCTCGCCAACGCGAAATTCTCGGTCGGCGCGCGAGCTACCACACCCGGATTCAAGACGCTCTCGACGGCTGCGGAGGGAAGGCAGTGATTTACTCAAATGAATTGGTCGATGCCTTCCCAGTCCGGCGGTTTCAGAAAACACCCCAAGGCTGGCAGGAGCTGGCCGTGCAGTTCGACGAGCGGAAACAAGCCCACGAGTCGCTCCTCACCCCAGCGCCTCTACCAGATTCAGCGGGGTTTCTCGACCGCCATCTGCTCGGCCAGCAGATCGAAGTCCACGATTCCTACCGGCGTTTCCTCACCGACTGGCTGCCTCACTGGAAAGCCGGACGCCTCCTCACCATCGACTACGGAGCCACGGCAGAAAACCTCTACCGCCGCCAGCCCGGTGGCAGCATCCGTGGCTACCTCCACCAGCAGCGGCTCGACGGACCCGCCATCTACGAAAACCCAAGTCGCCAAGATCTCACGGCAGATGTCAATTTCACGGACCTCATGCACTGGAGCCAGCCATGGGTCAGCGAGCAACGCCTCACCCACTTCGGCGAATTTCTCCAAGGCCAACAAAATGTTGATGCCGAGCGCCTCGCCGACCCTCTAGGTGCGGGCACCGCATTCCTCGTGCTAGATCAGAAACGTTGATACTACCGCCGCCTGTCAAAATGGCCGCTTCGGCTGTCGCAACACGTGGTAGGTGGTATCGACGTATGAGTTCTGCGCCGCCGTGCCTCCCAGACTGGCCCCAAGGATAGAAATCCAGTTAGGGATGACCCTTTTTCGGTCCATGCTGATGAATGAAGGATGATCGCTTACCCTCCGAGGATCGACAATCACCCTTTTTTGGTAAACGTTTACCCCACAACGGTAAATGCCGACCCTTTTGGGAGACACCTCTACCGCTCAATGGTAAACGATTGACCTAAAAAGGTGGACGTTTACCCAAAAACGACCGGAATTTGACGTTTTTCGGTCAATTTAATACCTCAGATCACCAGTTTTATGGATCATAACTGGCTGTAAACGCAAGCTTTAGCCAGATTCCGGCAGAGTTTGGGCGACTGGCCCCTCAGTCCCGTAGAGCGGCGGCTGCGCGGGAAGAAACCGCCCACGTTTTTGAGCAGAGCGTTGGCTCCCAGAGAGTCGCCGCACCAATCAATTTGTCGTGATGCGCGGACTAGTACCAGAGAGTAAGCCAAGACGCCGGTCGCCCCGATCCGACCTAGGGAGATCGATCCCCGAGTCGAACCATGGCTCAAAGATACTCAGCCCCGGCATCAAGTCGAGGGCACGTCACACCAGTCTGCTAGACAAAGGAGGTGAGCGCGGATTTTGAAAAACAAATCAGCACCCGGTGGCTGCCACCACCCGCACCCGTCTCCACTTTCCGTCCCGGAAGCTAACATCACAAGAGAGGTCCAGAACCCGCCCGGCCAAATCGAACCTCCCGATCTGGCACGCACCCCCACGCCTAAATCCAACTTTAAGAAAAAATCAAAAAAAACACCTTGTTTCATTCTGATACTAATGGCCCAAAGCGATTGGTTTTGACCTCATACCAGTGCTGCGGCCCGTGATTGCTCCCAGCCTAGTCCGAACGCTTGCCGAACAAAGCCGAACGGCTCGCGATGCTGTTCGGGCTTTGTTCAGCCCCTGTTTTCCCCAAGGTTCACCTTAGGGACATATGTGATCGAAAAAAATCCATCTCAGGCCCCGTCGATGTCCAACGCTATTGGTTTGAACGGTTCAATTTCAATTTGGATTCGCCCTAATCAGAACTCTCAGATCATCGATCTTTTTGTTTTGATCCGATAGGTAATCAGTCAAACTCCATTCTGGAACTCCTTGAATTCTCCGAAAAATGACGTCTCTCAACTGAATCGAGTTGGAGCCGCGATGAAATAGTAGTCGCAATTCACCGGAATATCCTTTACTACGACCACCACCTTTCATTTTTTCTCGAACAACAACCTCAGAATTAACATTGGATCCTCCAACGCTGACTATCTCCTCTTGATCAGGAGTCTGAATTCTAAGGAAAATAAGGTCATTAGGAATTGTATCTATTTCAAACGTTGAGACACGAGAACCAGTTGATTCATTCTTTGCTAGAACAGCTCTCTTTTTGAGGTCTGCCATGCTCGAGCGAAGCTTAGGCTCAATCATAGTTTGAACTGCCGGATCGTAGTCATCTCTTTTTCCTGAAACTATTTCCCCTGACTGCTGCAACAAAACCCTGGTTGCCTCCTCAGGTGTTTGCAAGAAGCTGGGAGTTTTCCGCTTCTCGACGGATACACACACCGAGAGCAGGGTGATAACAATTATTCCTGTTATCAAAAGTGATTTCATGGTATTTATACATTCATTGTTCGTAGGGAGTTCCCCACGTTCCGGTGCTTCGATCAGTTGTAGCTCCCAGCTTTGTCAAAACTTCATAAAAATTTGAGGCTGGTTCTATCGATTCATGCATGGCGCATCCCTTTTTTTCATCAGTCGATTCGTCTTTGGTACCAGGTCGCGTATTGAAACAATTGGTATGGCTCTTTGACTCGTCTCTCCAGTTTTTGATCACGCTTCACGCCACACACCAGACGACTTACTGAAGCAGAATGGCCCATGTGTAGTCGTGTGGCAATCCATTCGAACCCTACCGCCGTCCTCCTTCTCAACAATGTCGCTAGAATCGCCTTGCGCTCGTCGCCCTTTCGCAATTGCGCGAACTCGACCGCCCCCGTCGGC
>JAYUHS010000010.1:0-19343 GCA_043766715.1 Luteolibacter sp. | reverse complement strand
TCTCCACGGTCTGCCCGATGGGGCTGTTGGAAAAATGCCACTCCTACAAGGACAAGCTCGCGAATGGCATCTCGCCAAACCACGCGCTCTTCGCCTATCCGGCGCTGATGGCTGCGGACATTCTGCTATATGATTCCAACAAAGTTCCTGTTGGAAAGGACCAGAAGCAGCACGTCGAGGTCACTCGCGACCTTGCTGTGAAGCTGAATGAGGCCTATGGCGAGGGCACCGTGGTCTTGCCGGAGCCGATCATCCGGGAAGATACCGCGCTGGTCATCGGTCTGGACGGCCAGAAAATGAGCAAGAGCTATCACAATACCCTGCCGATCTTCGGTGAGGAAAAGCCGCTGAAAAAACTGGTGATGAAAATCACCACCGACTCCACTCCGGTGGAAGCGCCCAAGCCGACGGAATGCTCCACAATTCTCGCGCTCTACAAACTTTTTGCCAGTCCTGCCGACTACGCCACCATGGTCTCAGATCACGAAAATGGTGGCTTCGGCTACGGTGATTTGAAAAAACGCCTTGCCGATGCTTACTGGGATTATTTCGCGCCCATGCGGACTCGCCGCGCGGAAATCTTGGCCGATCCAGGCTTCGTCGATCAAGTGCTCGCAGACGGAGCCATCCGTGCGCGGGAGGAAGCCGGCGTGGTTCTTGCGCGGGTCCGCAAGGCAGTTGGCTTGGTCTGAAAATGCCGATTTGTGCCGCAATGAGCGCTTGCCATGACTGCGAGCGTTGGGGATGGTCCGCCCGTGGTGGCTTCCGAGCAGCGCAAGCCCTGGTGGCTCATTCCGAACTTGTTGAGCCTCGATGCTCCGCTGGTCGCGGTGGCTTGGCTCTATATTTTTGCAAAAACTTGGCGGGCTGACTATCACCCGTGGGAAGCCTACGTGTCTTTAGGTTTAGTGGTCTGGATGATTTATGTGATGGATCGCCTGCTAGACGCCTCACTGCTGACCACCTCGTCTCGGAAATTGCAGGCTCGCCATGAATTTCATCACAAACATCGGAAATGGTTTACCATCGCCGCGATCATCGCCGGACTGACAGCAATGGTTTTGGTCGTTTCTTATATGTCCTATGTCATCTATCACTATGTCTTCATCGGCGGAGTGGTGGTGGCCGGTTTTTTTGGACTCTCGATGCTTTCCAGCCAGGAGGTAGATGAGATACCGCACACCAAGAATATCCTCGCGGGTATCGGATTTTCGTTCGGCACTGCGACCATGGCGCACGTCTATTTGCCGGCCCACGATGTTTACGAAATGTTGATGTCGCCGATGTTTATTTCCTTCGCCGTCCTTTGCGCGTTGAATATTTCCGCCATCGACTTCTGGCAGCACGCCCGTCGTTCGAGCGATGTTGAGATCAAGGCCTCCGACGAACTCGCTCTCACCGTGCCACTGATACTGCTCGGTGCAGCTTCCCTCGTCCTCGCGCTGCGGGATCAAGAAATGGCGGTGCGACCTTTTTTCTATGCGATTCTGTCAGGAGCAGCACTTCTGCAAATTCTGAATCGCTCAAGGGCTAGATTTTCCATGGATGCCCTCCGCGTGCTCGCAGATGTCGCGATTTTACTGCCCTTCCTCGTGTATCTTGCGGCGACTAAGGATAATGGCTGACCCAACTTTTCTGCAAAAACTACGCGGCTCTCTCTCGATATGCGACTTATCTTCATCGCCACTGGCGAGATCGCTCTTCCGTCTTTCCGCTACCTGTTGAAAAACGGCCCTCGCCCTCTCGCCCTCGTCACCCAGCCGGACAAACCTACCGGCCGTCATCAGACACTCACTCCGCCTGCCATTAAGCAGGAAGCACTCGTTGCCGGTATCCCCGTCTATCAACCTACGAAAATCGGGGACATCACCGAGGAACTCGCCGCTCTCGAGCCCGAAATCATCGTCGTGATGGCTTACGGCCAGATCCTGCGAGAAAACATTCTCACCCTCGCCAGCCACGCGATTATCAATCTTCACGCCTCGCTCCTCCCGAAATATCGCGGAGCCGCCTGCATCCAAGCCGCCATCGATGCGGGCGATGCGGAAACCGGGATCACTGCGATGCACGTCGTCCGTGAACTCGATGCTGGGGATATGATCGTCGCCCACGCCATCCCTATCGCTTCGGATGAAACGGGCGGCACGCTTCATGATCGTCTCGCCGATCTCGCACCCGGCGTCATGGCAGAAGCCCTCGCTGGACTCGCCGCTGGCTCTGCCACTCGCACCCCGCAGGACGATGCTGCTTCGAGTTATATTTCCAAACTCGAGCGTGACGCGGGCCAGTTGGACTGGTCGCAGGAAGCTGCTGTGATATCGCGCCGGATTCGTGCTTACGATCCTTGGCCAGGCACCTTCACCATTGCAAATGAACGAGGTCAGCCTAAGCGGCTAAAGATTTTCCCACCCGCCGTCGTCGTGGAGCATGTCCTTGCGCCCGGTGAAATCATCCTTGCAGATGGACATCTCGTCGTCGGCTGTGGCACTGGGGCGTTACGCTTAGAAACTGTCCAGCCCGACGGTGGTCGCAAAATGTCTGCGGCAGACTATTTTCGCGGTCGTCAGCCGGAGTCCTTCGGTGCGTAGCGCCGGTTAGCGGGTCCCTTCGTAAATCGTGACCACACCTAGGGTGATCGGGCTAGCGGAGGTGTCTCGGAATCCGCAACTTTCTAGCAAGTCGGTCATTCCTTTATCCGAAGGAAATTGCTCGATCGAGCCGCCGAGGTATTCGTAGGCGTCCTTTTGGCCGGTGAGGAAGCCAGCCATCCGAGGCAAGATGTTATGTAGATACCAGCGGTAGGGACCGCGCATGATGCCGCCGGGGATCGAAAAATCGAGGATGACGATGCGGCCACCGGGTTTCAGGACGCGGAGCATTTCGCGCAGCGCTGCCGGATAATCCGCCATGTTCCGCAGGCCGAAGGCGACGGTGACCACGTCGAACTCACGATCAAAAAATGGCAGTTTCAGGGCATCTGCGACCAGAGTTTTTGCGACACCACGGCTGGCAGCGTGGGCCAGCATCTCGGCGCAGAAATCGGAGGCGATCACCTCGCACTGAGGGCATTGATCTTGGATTTCCAATGCTAAATCGCCCGTGCCACTCGCGACGTCGAGCAGCCGCTGGGGCTTCCATTTCCGGACGCGGGCGGTGACGATTTTCCGCCAAATGATGTCCATCCCGCAGCTCAGGACGTGATTCGTCATCACATAGCGGTCGGCGATTCTTGCGAAGGCGTCATGGACATAAACGGCGTCGGGCATGGGGGATGGGTAGCCCGGATCGGGTTTATGCCAAGTGAATTACGTCTCAGTCCAGATGCGGAAGGAAGTAGGAGTCGAGATGGCGAGGGATTTCGACAGTTCAAGTTGCCACCTTTGGAAAAAATGACTTTTCGAACGTTCGAAGGCGCTGCAATCTCGTTACTTCTTTCTCAACTCCAAAATACTATGTTTAAAGAATTTAAAGAATTTGCACTTAAAGGAAACCTCATTGACATGGCAGTCGCATTCGTCATGGGGGCGGCATTCGTCAAATTGTCCACGGCATTTATTGATGATTTGATTATGCCTTTGGTCGGAAAACTGTCCGGCGGGATGGATTACACCAACAAATTCCTAGGTCTTTCCGATGTTGTGACTGCTACCAATCTAGTAGATGCTAGAAAACAAGGTGCGGTGATCGCTTACGGTGATTTCATCACAATCGGCATCAATTTCTTAATCGTCGCGTTTGTGATGTTCCTTGTAGTGAAGGCAATCAGCAAAGCGAAAGCCCTTGCAGTTCGGGAAGAGGCAGCTGCTCCTGCCGTGGTGGTGCCGACTGCGGAAGAAAAATTACTCGCCGAGATCCGCGATTTGCTCAAATCCAAAGCGTAATCTGATAGGACTCAAAATCTCCGGCGCTTCTTCTGTCACCGAAGAAGCGCTTTTTTCGTAGGGGAAAAGTCGGTTCGGTATCTTTTCTTGTGCGGAGCGGTTCTCGCACGACCAGCGAATGATTTTAAGTTTCAGTCTGTTTTTGCGCTCGTCAGCGGCACCCGTAGCGCCTACATCCTGAGAAGAAAAACAACGCAAAGCATCGCCGATTTGGCACACGCCATGCTTTTCTATCATTACCAATCCACCCAACTATGAAAAAAATCGAAGCGATCATTAAACCATTTAAACTTGAAGAAGTTAAGGAGGCCCTCGCCGAGGTGGGTGTGCAGGGCATGACGGTGACCGAGGTCAAGGGCTTCGGTCGTCAAAAGGGGCACACGGAGATCTATCGCGGTTCTGAATACACGGTGGATTTCTTGCCCAAGGTCAAAATCGAAATCGTCGTGGACGATGCTCAGGCCGACGCCGTCGCAGCAGCGATTGTGAAAAGCGCGAACACTGGGAAAATCGGTGACGGCAAGGTCTTCATCTCGACAGTCGAGGAGGCCATCCGCATCCGCACCGGCGAGACGGGTTCCTCCGCGGTGGCAGTGAATTGACCCAAGGTTCAGAATTTTTTGTTACTTTACCACCGGCATCCGCAAGGGAGTCGGTGGTTTTTTGCGGCCGTCTGGGGAGAGGGGAGTTCATCCTAGGTGGCTCACGTGAGGTCATTTCCCAAACGGAGTGGCGGACTCGGATTCGCCACGTCCGTGACGAGCCGATGGGCCGGGCGATTATTGTTATTTCTCCAGAGCAGCGAGGCGCTGGACTAGCGGCGGGTGCGAATAGTCGAGCCAGACTCGCAGTGGGGCGGGCGAGGGGTGGGAGAGGTGGTCGGCGGTCATTTTCTTGAGGGCTTCACCGAGGGCTGCGCCGTCGCCGGTGACTTGAGCGGCATAGGCATCGGCCTCGAACTCATGGCGGCGCGACCATGCATTGGCGAGCACGCCCAGTCCTTTGCTTACCGGCTCCAGTAAGATGCTAAAGAGCACGAGGCCGACGTGTGGGGAGATCGGCCCGACCCCGAAGGCGTCGAACAACAGCCGCGCAAATTTCCCGTCCGGATCGGTTGCGAGGCCGAGTAGGAAGAAGATCACCGCCGTCTGGAGGATGCCGACCGCGAGCCGCTGCTTAATGTGGCCGCAGCGGAAATGCCCGATCTCATGGGCGAGCACGCCGAGCAGCTCCGGCTGGCTGCTTTTCCCGACGAGAGTGTCGAAGAGGGCGATCTTCTTGCGCTTGCCGAGGCCGGTGAAGAACGCGTTGGCCTTGGTCGAGCGCTTCGAGCCGTCCATCACGAAGACGCCGGTGAGCGGGAACGCGCATTTCATGCCGAGGGCTTCGATTTCTTGCTTCAGCTCACCGTCTGGCATCGGGGTGAATTTATTAAACAGCGGCATGATCAGCGTCGGTGCGAGGTAGGTGAGGATCAGTTGGAAGGCCGTCACCACCAGCCACGCCCACAGCCAGGCATGGGCGACGTTTCCGAAAATCCACAGCACGGCGGCTCCTAGCGGCAGCCCGATCACGGCCCCGAGCGCCAGCCCCATCAGTCGGTCCTTGATGAAAGTGGCTGGCGTGGCGCGGTTAAAGCCGAATTTCTGCTCGATGACGAAGGTGTCATAAATCGAGAACGGCAGGGAAATTAGGCTCTGCCCGAGCATCAACGATGCCAGGAAAATCAGCCCCGCCACCACTAGCGAGGGCGAGAAGGAGCGCGCCACACCATCGGCCCAGCCGAAGCCACCCATGGCCCAGAAGACGAGGAGCACCGCCAGCGAGACGGTAGATTGGAGGATTCCGAAGCGGGCATTTACCCGGAGATAGGCGCGTGCTCGGTCGAGTTTTTCCCCATCCATCAGGCTGGCGAGCGCACTCGGGACGCGGTCTGGGAATGCTTTTAAATTGAGTAAAGTGGCGGCGAGTTCCAGCTTCCAAAGCCCGAAAACTCCCACCAGAATCACCACCGACATGAAATTCCAATCGCTCATCGCCGCCATCATGCACGCCGTCCGTCCCGCGACAAGGGCGGTCGTTTTTCTCTCAGTGACCCTGAGCATGAATAGCTGCGTGAGCCTCATCGCTAAGAAAAACACCTACGCCGCCACCTCGACTGCGGTCCGGGTGAACGGTGCGGAAATCCGGATGCAGGTAAAGCCCGAGGGCACGGAGAATGGTAGTTTCGCCGTGAGTGCGATGGTGGTTTCCGCCGCCGTTGCTACGTTTGACGGGCCGTTTCGTTGGCGGATCGAGGCGGCTGGCGAGGTGGGGAAACAGCAATCGCTGGTCATCCACCGCATCCGCACCCGCACCGGGAAAACCAAACGCGAGGAATGGTATCCCATCGCCCATCTCGGGAAACGTGCGGATTTCAAGCGCCCGAAAGCGGAGACCGGACCGACGCGCGCGCTTTATCCGATCCCCGGCCTCCTCGTGGTCAAGCCGAGTGAGGACGGGCCGCTGGAAATTTCCGTGGATCTGTCGGTGATTGCTGCCGGTCATACCGAGAGGAAGCTAGTGCGATTCCGGATGGAGCCCTCACAGAAGCGCCAAGATGAGTTCATCTTCGTCCCGACGGAGATCGTGAAAAGCATCGGGAAATCCCCCGCAGACTGGGAAGAATCCGGCTGGGATTGAGCGTTGCCTTGGTTCGTATCTAAGCCTAGTTTGCCCGGAATCTCATGGTGAAACTATCGCTCATTCCTCGGCTTGCCCTAGCTTCGCTGTTCGCGATGCAGCCAGTTTACGCCGAGGGTGTGGCGGTGTTGGCTGCCGCCGCGAACAAGGCTACGGTGGAAGCTCCCACCTCGCGTGGCGCGGCGGACGGCGCGATCACGAATCGTAAAGACGCCCGGACGATCACTTTGAAAATCCCCGCGCCGCGCGGCCAGATCGTCGATCGCACCGGCGCGCCATTCGCCCAAAACCGGGTCGCCTATCAGATCGCCCTGCAGTTTCCGCAGTTTGAAAATGCCGACCGCACTTTCGTCATCAACTGGGCACGCACCCGGCTCGTCGCGCTACAGCTTTTGGTGAAAAACCAAGTCCCGAAAACCGACGATGAGATTTACGACCACTACCGGAACCGCCGCTGGCTGCCGTTGCTAGTCACTGGCCAAGTCGCGGATAGGGAGGCCCATCTCATCGCGCCCAAGCTCACGTCCGGTCTCATTCTGCATCCCATTTATAAACGCATCTATCCGGAAGGTGAAACCGCTGCCCACATCATCGGCTACTCCGGCAGTGTGGGGAAACTGCCGACTGGCCCGATCAATTTCAACGAGCCGCTGTGGGAGGAATCCGAAGGCCGCTCGGGTTTAGAAAAAATCTTTAACACCCAGCTCACTGGCGAGGCAGGGATGAAGCGGCTGCTGTTCGACGAGAACGGTAACAAGCTACTCGAAGAGCTGATCAAACGCCCACGCTCTGGTGGCACAGTCGTCACTACTTTAAATTTACCGTGGCAGAAACTCGCCGAGAAAACTCTGCGAGAAGGCTGCCGTCGCGGTGCATTCGTCGTTCTGGACGTGGTCACGGGCGAGGTTCTCGTCATGGCCTCGCGCCCGTCGTTCGATCTCAACGGATTCATCCCCGGCATCAATGAAGCGGACTTCAAGGCGCTGAATGAAGACCCCTCCACGCCACTTTACGGACGCGCCTTCCAGTCGGTCTATCCTCCAGCATCCGCTTTCAAGCCCGTCGTCGCCCTCGCTGCGCTGAACAACGGCACCGTCACCGAGAACTCGGAAATTTACTGCCCAGCAGAGATCAGCATCGGCCGGACTGTCATGCGGAACTGGAGTAAAATCCCCGAAGGCTCGATCAATGTGAAGCGCGCGCTCGCCCGTTCTTGTAACACTTGGTTCTACCAAGTCGGCATCGATGTTGGGCCGTCGGTCTTTCTCGGTGTGGCCCGGCGTCTTGGCTTCGGCCAACTCACCGGCCTGCCGCTCGTGGGTGAAAACGCCGGGCTGGTACCGACGGATGAATGGATGCTCAAAAACGAGAAACGCCGGATTCTGGATGGCGACACCGCGAACCTTTCCATCGGCCAAGGCAGTCTGCTCGCCACTCCGCTGCAAGTCGCTCAAGCGATGGCTGGCATCGCGAACGGTAACATCGTGCCGAAGCTCCAGATGATCCGCCAAGTCCAAGACACCCGCGGTCGAGTCGTCCAAGCCCCGCAGCCACAGCGGCGCGACTGGCTCGGTGCCGAACCGAAAGCAGTCGCCGTCGTCCATGAAGGCATGAGCGATGTGGTGAATAGCGGGGGAGGCACCGGTAAAAATGCGGCGCTCAGTTACACCACGCTCTGCGGTAAGACCGGCACCGCGCAATGGGGGCCACCTTCCAAGCACCAGCGCCTCGCGTGGTTCGCGGGCTATCTACCAGAAGATAATCCTCGTTACTCCTTCGCCGTTCTCTACGAAGGCCGCCCCGGCGAAACTGTATCCGGTGGCCGGATGGCTGCTCCCATGGTCAAACGGTTTTTCGAAGGCATCAAAGACGACATCAAGGACGACATCGCGCCGCCTAAGAAGGCCCTGATCGTGGTGGATGAAAGTGCGGATCAAGAAGACGAGCCGAAGGAAACCGTCCCGACCGATTTGGATAGCAAGACGCCACCGCCCGCGGCTAAACCGGTCGAAGGCCCGCTGAAGGCACTCCCAGCCAAACCTCTTAGAACCGAGGCAGAAAATCGTGAGGAGGAGCTCATGATAGAACCGCCGGAGGAAGACGAGACACCCACGAAGCCCGCGACGATGCGTGCCATCCCGGTGCAGGAAAACGAGGTGCTCGAAGGAAACGTCGAGGAGCCTTAATTTCCTAACGGTCGTCCACTGGGTAAACTCACATCGAGCGAGATGTCGGACCTTTTCACCACTCCCACCGCTCTAGCAGACAAGCCAAATCCCGCCGAGCCGCTGGCCGCGCGGATGCGGCCTCGCTCGCTGGCCGAGGTCGCTGGGCAGCAGCACATCCTCGCAGAGGGCAAGCTACTACGCCGCGCCATCGAGTCGGATCGCTTTACTTCGCTGATCTTCTACGGTCCGCCGGGGACGGGGAAAACCACCTTGGCCAGCGTGATCGCCCGGACGACGGGCTCGCGTTTCGAGTCGCTCAATGGAGTGGAATCGAACGTCGCAGAGATCCGGGCGAAGATCGACCAAGCCCGGACGTGGCGTGATCTGCGCGGCGAGACGACCATCCTTTTCATCGACGAGATTCACCGTTTCAACAAAGCCCAGCAAGACGTGCTGCTGCCGCACATCGAGCGCGGCGTGGTGCGGTTCATCGGTGCGACCACGCATAATCCCTATTTCCATGTGAACTCGCCGCTGGTCTCGCGGTCGCAGATTTTCCAACTGGAGCCGGTGCCCGTGGAAGACGTGGTGGCCGTGCTGCTGCGGGCGCTGGCGGACTCCGAGCGTGGCTTGGGAAACTATCAAGTCACAGCGGATCCGGGCGCACTGCGACATCTCGCAGAAAAGTCCGATGGCGATGTCAGGAAAGCACTCAGCGCCTTGGAGCTAGCGATTCTCACCACCCCGGACGAAGACGGAGCAGTGATACTCACCCTCGCCGTCGCGGAAGAATCCATCCAGCGCAAGGCGGTCGTTTACGATGCGCATGGCGACGCCCATCACGATACGATTTCCGCATTTATCAAATCCATCCGCGGCTCGGACCCGGACGCCGCGCTCTATTGGCTCGCGAAAATGCTACACGCTGGTGAAGACCCGCGCTTTATCTCCCGGCGGTTAGTGATTTCCGCCTCGGAAGACATCGGTCTGGCGGATTCTAACGCCCTCCGTGTGGCGATGGATGCGCACCAAGCGTTCGAATTCATCGGGATGCCAGAGGGCCGGATTCCACTGGCGCACGCGACCGTCTATCTGGCGACGGCTCCTAAATCGAACACCGCCTACGCCGCACTCGGCAAGGCGATGGAAGATATAGAAAACGGCCGCACTCTCGCCGTGCCAGTGCATCTACGGACGAATACTCGGAAGAAACTCGCTGCGGCGTCTGGTGAATCAGAAGAGTCGATGAAGTATCTCTACGCTCACGATTTCGAGGGGGCTTATGTCCCGCAGGCTTATCTCCCAGAAGGGAAGATTTACTATCAGCCAGGTGATCAGGGAATGGAAAAACGCATCAAGGAGCGCCTCGATTTTTGGCGGAGCTCAATGCAGATGGAGAATCGCCCCGGCCGTGGTGAAATAGATAATCATCCCGGAAATATCCACCGTGGAGGCGAGTGACGGTGCTGAGACCACGGCGGGATCCAGTTTGATCGCCCGCGCGCAGATGGGCAAAAGCGCACCCAGCACCGTAGAGGATAGCACTTGCACCATCAGTGCGGAAGACACGGCGAAGGCGAGATGAAGGAAATCAAACTCCGCCCCAGTTTGACCTTGGAGGTAAGGTAAGATGAAGCTGATGAAAATGGCCATGGTCGTGCCGAGAGTGAGACCTAGCAGCATCCCGGTCCTCGCCTCTTTCCACGCGATCCGCAGCGCGTTTCCCGTGCCGATTTCTCCTAACGCCATCGCCCGGATAACCATGGTCGCAGCCTGTCCGCCGGAGTTCCCGCCCGCCGCGACGACCATCGGCAAGAACAGCGCGAGGACGAAGGCTTTTTCGAGAACCGCGCTGAACCGGAACATCACATATCCAGAGACCACGGAGAGAAAGGCCAGCCCGACCAGCCATGAGACGCGGCGGCGGTATTGCTGCACCACGCTGGTATTCAGATAGGAAACTTCCGATTGCTCACCGCCGATGCCTGAGAGTTTCTCGATGTCTTCGGTGGACTCTTCTTGGAGGATCTCGAGGGCATCGTCATAGGTCAGGACGCCTAGCAGGTGGTGAAATTCGTCCACCACCGGCAGCACGATGAGATCGTATTTCGAGAGAGTCCGCGCCGCTTCTTCTTGGTCTGCGGAAGCGAGGATCGTCTCATCCGCCGGCTCCATGATGTCTTGGATCGGCGTGTCCCAAGTGCTAAAGGCGAGGTCTCGCAGGCGGACTTTTCCGACGAGGCGGCCCTGTGCATCCACCACGAAAATCCGCGCCAGTGTCTCCGCATCCTCGCGGTCGCGACGGAGCACGGTGATCGCCTGCTTCACGGTCATGTCCGCCGTGATCCGGCCGACGTGCGTCGTCATCCGCCCGCCAGCGGTGTCTTCGTCGTATTTGAGGAGATTGCGGGTGAGTTCCTTATCCCGTGGACCGAGCAGGCTGAAGAAACGCACTTGCGCCTCTTCGCTGACGACTTGGAAGACGTCCACGCGGTCGTCGTCCGAGAGATTTCCGAGCAGGACGCGGAGCTGCGCGGGTTTGAAATGATTCAGCGCGTCCTCGATCAGCGGGTAGGGCAGTTCCGCGACGACATCGGTCGCGAGTTCCGGGCCGATGGTCTTGAGGAGCAGGTCGCGCTTCTCGTCGTCCAGATTTTCATAAAGGTGCGCAAGGTCGGCGTAGTGGATGCTCTCTGCGGCAGCGAGCAAGGCCGCGGCATCGGACGCATCCAGCGCCCGATGCAGTTCGCTCATGGGATTTTCGTCCAGTTCCTCCGCCACGCGCGCAGACTGTGCGGCAGGCCTAGACCGGGCAAGGAAAACGCGGTGTCGTGGTGGATCAATCACCGTTTCGTCACCATCCGACTGAGGTAATTCCATCCCGGTGACTCGCGACCACTTTGTGGCTTGCGGGCCGGGGGCGCGTCCTCATCGAGATGAGATCTCGGGGGGAACGAGCGCAGTTACGATTGGGTTTTCGACTACTAAATGCACATCATCCCGCGCCGTCGGGCCGACGCCGCCTGTTGTCGAGCGTGTCAACGGACCTGCCGCCCGGGTGAGAAACGTCGTCGAGCGTGTGAGACTGCTTATTTTCGCGGTCACTCATCCTGTCGGGCACGCCTGCAGGTCCGTCGGCCAAGCGCCCCCCGCTGTCGAGCCTGTCAGCGCCGCAGTCGGGCGGCAGCGGCCACTTGCCGATCATGTCAGCCCGGTTGTCGGGTGTGTCAGCCGCGACGTCGAGGACATCAGACGCGTCGTCGAGCATGTCAGCCGCGACGTCGAGCGTGTCAGTCGTATCGTCACCCGTGCGCATTCGATTCCGCCGCGCTCCACGATGGGTGATTCGATCCCCTGAAGAGTCCCGACCCTGTTGTCGCCCGTTGTGTTCAACCGCAGCGAAGAAACGAGCGATAACGCCACTTCTTCCTATCCCACCCATCGTGATGCGCGGACTGGTACCAATTGGAAAATAAACTTTATTTGCTGTAACCCATTCACGGCTTTTTGTGTAACCCCTCAACGATGACATTAAAACTCACCCGTTGGCTGCCAATCGCTTGGGCGCTCTTGCCACTCGCTGCTTCTGGCGCGCCACCCACCGCCATCAAACTGATCTCTCCGATAGATACATTATTGGAGATGTCGGTGGAGATCAACGGAGTGAAGGGTCGGCTCATGGTGGACTCGGGTGCCATGGCCACCGTCCTCGATAAAAGCTCAGCGAAAGACCTAAAAGTCTCTCTTGAAAGTGCCTTAGGCACCATTGACGGCATGGGCGGTAGCTCAAATCAAGAATTGGGTGAAATCACGGTTCGCGTCCCGGGACATCAACCCAAGGATTTTCCTAACCTATCTGGTAAGCACATTTTCGTCCCGATGCACAAAGAAATCACGGCATCCCCCCTTGGTCGAAGGCTCGGATTCATTGGGCTGTCTGAGCTGATAGCAGCTGGGGCAATTATCGACTGCGCAGGCTCCCGCCTGATCTTACGCCCTGAGGGAGATTTCCAATCCCCTAAGAAAGGCTTAGAGCTTACCATGCTCCGCTATGCTGCCAGCTCTCAAGTGGCGGGGGGCTTATTCTTCTGGGCACTCCCTGTCAAAATCGCAAACAAAGAAGGCGTAATGATCGTCGATACGGGATGCGATTTGACTGTGGTTAACCAAAACTTTGCCAAGCTCGTGGGCATCGAACCCGTGGGCGAGGGTTTTTCCTTCAATGGAGCAGGAGGAGGAGGAGCAAGCTCCAAAAGCATGTTTTTCTGCGCTCTTCCAGATGTGCTTCTTAACGGAAAATTGCAACTTGGCAAGATTCAAGGGGTTTGTGACGCATCAAATTTTCCCGTATACAGTTTAAAAGACGTCGCAGGGGGAGATCTACCTATCATCGGTATTCTTGGTCTCGACCAACTAGTCCGTATCAAAGCATTCGTCGATTGCAAACGTGGCGTCATTCACACCACTGATGAACCCTTGAAGCCTGAGCGGCCAAACCCTTGGACCGTGGACGGCCCTAAGGCCATTTTTTCTCTCGCAAACGCGGGTGACAAGGAGGCCATAAAATTGATCGAGCTTACAAAAGAGAATGGCACCCCACTCACTCTTAAGCAGGCAACAAAATTCATCGAGCGAGCCGTTCAAAAAGGTCTGCTCGAAGCAGACCAACCACCTGTTCCGCAACCCCTAGCCCATTGATCTAACGGGATCGATGGGGTCGGAGTAAACCAATTAACAAGAGGCGATCCGCGTGTTAATCCGAGAGCTCTGATCCCAGTTATCAACTTCATTCTTCATTCGGGTCAGGTGTCACATTTCAATAAGATCATCCCCGAAAATTCTAGCAACACCCTCCTTCGGATAATTCAAGTTCTCAGACAAATTGACGATTATGGGGGCGTTGCGTTTTATTTACCCAGCGACGCGGCGCTGCCTGAGGTGGAGTTTCTCGCTATGGATCGCGCGAAAACCTTCTGGATTTAGCTCATGAGGGGAAGACCACAGCCCTGCCGGTGTGACAGAAATTTCGAAACCTCGCAGGGCTGGGCAGAATTACCCGGGACGCTTGAAATGTTGTATCTCAGTGAGCGAGTGACGGGATACGGATATTCGGATCAGTATCTGCGCTGTAATCGACTCCATTGAGGCCGAAGCCGAAGAGCCGGAGGAAACTGGATTGATAGCCTTGGAAATCGCCGAGTTCGGCGAGGTTGTCGGTGTTGACCAACTCCCAGCGTTGGCTGACGAGTGATTGCACTTGCGCGGCCATTTCCCAGTCGTCCACGCGGATGCGACCGGCTTCGTCGGGCTGTGGGTCGCCATTGTAGATGCGGTCGCGGAGGAGGCGGTCCATTTGTTCGATGGTGTCTTCGTGGGTGCCGTCTGCCTTCATGACCTGATAGAGGAGCGAGATATAAAGTGGGACGACGGGGATGGCTGAGCTGGCTTGAGTGACGAGTGCCTTGTTGACGGAAACCCAGGCCTTGCCAGCGAGCGGTGCGAGTTTCTCATCGAGGGCACGTTGGGCGCGTTCGAGATCTTCCTTGGCCTTGCCGATGGTGCCGTTCTTGTAAATCGGCCAGGTGACGGCTGGGCCGATGTAGGAGTATGCGACGGTTTTCACTCCGTGGGCGAGCACCCCGGCTTCGAGCAGCGCTTCCGTCCACAGTTCCCAATCTTGCCCGCCCATGACGGCGGTGGTTTGGGCGATGTCGTCGCCCACGGCGGGTTCGATGGTGATTTCATCGACGACGCCGGTGGTGGTGTTGAGATTTTTCGCGGTGTAGCTTTCGGCGACTGGCTTGAGCACGGATTTATAAACTTCGCCGGATTTCGGGTCGGTGCGGCGGGGAGAGGCGAGGCTGTAGATGACGAGATCGACTTGGCCGAGGTCTGCTTTGATCGCTGCGATGACCTGTTTTTTCACATCGTCTGAGAACGCATCGCCATTGAAGGAGCGGGCGTAGAGGCCGGCGGCGGCGGCTTCTGCTTCGAAGGCTGCGGAGTTATACCACCCGGCGGTGCCGCATTTGTTGGGTTCGGCAGGTTTTTCAAAAAACACTCCGATGGTCGCTGCATCTGAGCCAAAGGCGGCGGCGATCCGCGAGGAGAGGCCATAGCCGGTGGACGAGCCGATCACGAGCACCTTCTTCGGGCCATTCTCGATCAAGCCACGGCTTTTAACGACGGCGATTTGTTCTGCGACGTGCTTGGCGCATCCTTCCGGGTGGGCGGTGGTGCAGATGAATCCACGGATTTTTGGTGCAATGATCATTGGCGGGCAGGCTACCGGCACGGGGCGACGAGGCAACTGTTTTTGCGGCGGCGGGAGGGTAGGGGAGCCGGTGGTTTTATGGATTGCAAAGGTTGGCGGTGAAATGAAGTCTGTCCGGCGAGTAGCGTGAAACATTTTTTGAAAAATGAGATTCCAGCTAGCAACGTCACCGCTTGTGCGTCTTTGGATTTTCCGGGAGGGCAGTCCTCGGTGATTTTCTAATGGAAAAATATGGCGGGTATCGGCGGCGGTTAGGGTGGCTGACCTTGGGTGGGGTCGTCGTGTGGGTGGGTCTCTTGGTAGTCCATCGGTCGAG
Source organism: Luteolibacter sp. (assembly GCA_043766715.1). GTDB lineage: Bacteria > Verrucomicrobiota > Verrucomicrobiia > Verrucomicrobiales > Akkermansiaceae > Luteolibacter. The sequence continues at coordinate 4,022 of JAYUHS010000010.1, read as the reverse complement.
GTCGGGTGATGACTCTTGGCTACCGGGTTGTCTGTTCCATGAGCTGACTGGGCTGCACTGTCCCGGCTGTGGGATGACTCGGGCGGCACACGCCGCACTTCACGGGGACGTGGCTAATGCATTCTATTTCAATCCGGTCGGGATGGTGCTCCTTCCACTCGCCATGGTCGGAGTCGGGATCGAAATCGTGGGCTGGGTGCGTGGGCGGGCCTTGCCATTTCGCCTAAATGTCGGTGTGCGGGGTGGGTGGGTGATCGTCGTGCTGCTGGTCTCGTTTTGGATTATGCGGAATCTGCCTTGGTGGCCATTTACCTTGCTTACGCCCTCCTAATCACGGGTCGAAGACGGTCTTGCCCCAAGTCGTTTCGGCAGTTATGTCCGCACATGCCTCTGCTTCTTGGTGTCAATATCGACCACATCGCCACCCTCCGCCAAGCCCGCTACGCGGCTGAGCCGAACTCGCCCAATGCTGAACCCTGCCCAGTCCAAGCGGGCCACGACGCCGTGGCTGGAGGTGCGGATTCTCTCACTATCCACGTCCGTGGCGACCGCCGCCACATGCAGGATGCCGATGCGGTGAAAATCCGTGAGGAACTAAAAATTCCGCTCAATTTAGAAATGGGCGTCACCGAGGAAATGGTCGGACTTGCGCTGAGACTCAAGCCTGAGTTCGTCTGTCTCGTCCCAGAAAACCGCATGGAAATCACCACGGAGGGTGGGCTCAACGTGCTCGCCAGTTTCGACAAGATCCGCATGGTCATCGCCCGGCTTCAGGATGCCGGTATCCGAGTCAGCGTTTTTATCGACCCAGATTTGAAACAAGTCGAAGCGGCCGGGGAGGCCTGCACGGATATGATCGAACTCCACACCGGTGCCTTTGCCAATGCCACCGGCGACGCTATCCAGACTGAACTCGAACGCCTCACTGCTGCCGCCAAGGAAGGTCGCCACCTCCAAGTGAACGCGGGGCACGGCATCAATTACCAAAACATCGCGCAGATTCTCACCATCCCGCACCTCACCGAACTCAACATCGGCCATAGCATCATCGCTCGCTCCACCCGCATCGGCCTCACAGCAGCGGTGCAGGAAATGAAAAACCTGATGACCGCTTACGGCGTCTGATCATGCGTATTTACGGCATCGGCATCGACGTGGTGGAGGTGGATCGGATCGCGTCCGCCATCGAGCGCCATGGTGAACCCTTTCTCGCGAAACTTTTCACCCCGGCAGAGCGCACTTACTGCGCCGCCCAAAACAAGCCCGAGCTGCACTACGCGGCCCGGTTTGCGGCGAAAGAGGCGGTTTCGAAAGCCCTTGGCACCGGCATCGGCAGCCAAGCGGGTTGGCTCGATTTAGAAATCACTCGCGATCCATCCGGTGCGCCGAAGCTTCGCCTGCAAGGCGCCGCCGCTGATTTCACGAAGTTACACGGGATCACGGAAATCCAAATCAGCCTCAGCCACGCCCGGGAATATGCCGCTGCAAACGCGGTGGCCATCGCGAATCCAGAGCGATAATTCGCAAAGGCCCTACGTCGTGCAGTTCATCGATTGCGCGAAAACTGAATTCCTAGCAGGCAGACGTCGTCATCGAAGTGCTGGCCTTCCGAAAATGCGAGCACGCTGCCGAGGATGCCGTCCAGCAGCATATCCATCGGCTCGCCGGACATTTTCCCGACGATTTCCATCAACCGATTTTCAAAAAACGGTTCGCCGCTCTGGTTTTCCGCTTCGAGTACGCCGTCGGTGAAGAGCACCATGCGGTCGATTTCTGTGAGGTCGATTTCGTTGGTGGGATAGGCGGCACCGCGGATCAATCCCAGCCCCGGGCCTTTTTGGGAACGTTCGCAGGCGAGCTGCCGGACCCCATTCTTACCCGCGATGATCGGCCCCGGATGACCGCCGCAAGCGTATTTAAACTGACCGGCTACGAGATCGATGACTCCGAAAAAGGCAGTGGCGAACATCGTGGTGCCTGCCCGTTCGAGGATTGCGGCGAGGCCGTCGTTGAGTCCTTGAAGAAATAACCCGGGTTCGGCAGCTTGGGCCCGTTGTTTTTCCAATAACCCACGGAGCATGGCGACGATGAGCGCCGAGCGGACGCCGTGGCCCATCACGTCGCAGATGAGGACGCCGTAAGTGTCATCGCCCATTTTCATCACCTCGAAGAAATCCCCGGCGAGGCCGGAAATCGGGATGTAGCGTGCCCCGAAAGTGACGAGGCCATGGACGCTCGACGTTCCTGCTGGGAAACCTTCACCAGCGAGGGCTTGCTGGATCTCACGGGCTAAGAGTAGCTCTTCTTCGTAGGCTTCATTTTTATGCTGAAGCTGCTGGGCGAGGTCGGTCGCTTCGCGCTGGGCCTTGACGAGTTTCGTGACGTCGCTGGAGACGCCGAAGGTCCCTTTGACCTGGCCGTGGCGGTCTTTCCAAGGGAATTTCGAGGTGATGACCCAAGTTTCATTCCCTTCGTTCCAAGTTTCGTGCTCCAGTTGGTCGGTGATGGCTTCGCCGGTTTCCATGATGCGTTTTTCGTCCGCATCGGCAGGTTTCCAGTGGTCAGTCTCGAAAAAATCGCGGTCGTGTTTTCCCGTTAGTTCGGCACTGTTGGCGAGCCCCATCCAGTCCACCATGCGTTGATTCGCCATGGTGAAGCGAGACTCGATGTCCTTGAAATAAATTTGCAATGGAACGTGATCGATCAATTGGCGGAGGAGAAACCGCTCTTCTTCGACTTGGGCCTCGGCGGCCTTGCGGCGGCTGATGTCGATCATGGACCCCGCGATCCTCACCGCATTTCCGTCCCGATTCCGGACCACGGTGCCGCGGATCCGCAGCCAGCGCCAGTCGCCGCCGCCGGTGCGGACCCGTGCATCTGCCGCGAGTGTGTCTGGGCCACCGTCCTGGAGCGCTTGGGTCACCGCGCGCTCAAATTCCGGGGTATCTTCGGGGAAAATGGAACTAAATGGCGCGGTGAATAGGTGAGGCGCATGGTCTTTTCCACATTCTAAAAACTCAAGAATCCGGCGGGAATAGAAGATGACCTGTTCGCCGATCTGCCAGTCCCAGATCCCTTCATTCGACGCTCTGAGCGCAAGTTCTAGCCGCTCGAGTTTCACGCGGCTTCTGTCTTGCGAAGGATCTGGATTTTCGTTCATTCCGTTAGCAGGTTGCGTTTTTTTCGGTGGCTTCGCAATCGGGAAGTGCGGCGATGGCGGAGACTTTCAGTCCGGTGCTGGGTTGACTTTTTCGAATGACCGACCTTGGTTGCAGGAAGTGACGGATCGATTGGGAAAACAGGTGCTCAAGGGAGTTTCGCGTTCGTTTTACCTGACTCTGCGGCTCCTCCCACGGCCCATGCGCGGGGCGACCAGTCTGGGTTACTTGCTCGCTAGGACCAGCGACACGCTTGCGGATACTGCGGCGGCTCCGCTGGATGCGCGGCTTCACTGCATGGATCTATTCCGTCGGGCGGTGGCAGGGGAGTCTGACCCACCGCGCTGGCCAGTGGCGGTGCTGAACGCGATTTCCGATCCTCGGGAACGCCATTTACTGGAATGCTCGGCAGAGGTTTTCGCCTGGTTGCGAGGTTTGCCTGAGGCTGAGGCGATCCTAGTAAAGGAGGTGGTGGCCATCATTATCACCGGGCAAACCGCTGACTTACAGCGGTTTGCCGGGGCGACTCAGGAACACCCGATCAGCCTTCGGGACGATGCAGAGCTCGAAGACTACTCATGGCGGGTGGCTGGCTGTGTCGGCGCTTTCTGGACCAAACTAGGATTTCTCACGCGGGGAGATCGTTTTTCAAATTACCGTGAAAGCCAGTTGCTAGAGCTGGGTATCGCCTACGGGAAAGGCCTACAAATGGTGAATATTTTGCGCGATGTGGCGGAGGATCTCAAGTCGGGCCGCTGCTACTTGCCAGTCGCCGACCCGAAGGACGCCGGGCTGCTGCTTGACTGCCACACGAGGTGGCTCGTCCAAGCAGGCGAGTGGATCCACCAAGGGGAAATTTACGCA
>JAYUHS010000009.1:0-7423 GCA_043766715.1 Luteolibacter sp. | reverse complement strand
TGGTTCATAACACCCTACCGAGTGGCAGGGATTTCAACTCAACACCAGCCCGCTTTTTCTACACAAGGTATGCCTCCCTGTGGGACGGCTGTGATTTGCTATGATGAACCTTAAACTAAAAGTCGTCCACCACCCGCCTGCGACTCACGTTCATTCATGATTGGGATTCTTAGATCCGATCCAAGATCAACCGCGAATGAACGGGCGTGAACGCAACTGAATCTTTGCTCTCGTTACTGTGAAGGTCGGGTTGATCATTTGGATAGGTCTGAGGAAGGGAAGGTTGCACCGAAATTCAGGCTAATTTTTAAAGATTTCCTCAAATAAGTTCGGTAAGAGCTCCCTCATCATTGCAGCCATGTCATTGAGCTCCTCGTCTTTTTGGCGGTTGGTGGCATTCTGAATTTGATAGGTTTGCCATTGGGCGGGAGTCAGGATTTTTTCAGCATCTTCGGATATATCTGGATCAGGTGGCTCTGTCTGGATGGTTCCATAGGCTTTTGCGGCTAACATGGGTTGAGTCCGGGGATTGACGTCACGCTCGACCAGTCCCGCTTGGAGTTGCTCCTTTTGATCGTCTGATAGATTGAGGGTGTCACACATCCGTGAAACTGCCTGCGAGGCTCGCAGCTCAGTGGCAGAATGTTCATGAAGTTGATTGGAGCGAATGATTTCATCCGCTCTCTTTTTCCCCAGTTGAGTGGAGAGCCAATCATCCTTTTGCTGTTTTGCTTTCGCCAGTTCGCTGGCCCGAGCGGCGGGCGTCAGGTTTGAATTCAGAAAGAGCGAGGCTTTAGCGAGATCGAATTGTTCCAGTCGCTTCTGGAGGTTGACGCGCTCCTCATCGGTGAGTTTCACGACCGCCGCGATGCGCTCCAATTGTTGTTTGTCCCACAAAATTTTCGCCAGCTGTTCGGGTTTGACTAGGGCGACGAGCTTCTCGTTGACTGTATCTATAAAATCGGCAACGGGATCCACAGTCGCAGCCATAGTAGCAGCCGAGCTTTGTTTTTCCATAGCGGCGGCGGATCGCTCTTGCCTCGTGGATTGGTCCAAGGACGGAGTGGAACTACTGACCGCAGCGGCATGTGAATCCGAGCGACTCTGAAGCCCTCCGAGATGGCGAGTCTGATAGGTGAAGGCCAGCACCCCCAACAGGAGGATGGTCGTGAAGGAAGCAGTGAAACGTAGATTCTGATTCATTTGACTAAGAATTATTGTTAGGTCGCTTTGCATACCAACCTTTCATCCTAGACCGCACGAAAGCGCGGGCTTGCGTTTGCGCTGCTGAATGGCGAAGGCGCTAGCCTCCTCCTTGGAGATGACGCCATTGTGGTTGCTGTCCGCAGTCTGGACGGCGTAGTTAAAGCGAACATTGTCGGTCGAAATTGTCCGATGCCTGTAAGGCAAGGCCAAAAAGACCTCCACAGATCCGTGGCCCTCCGGGCTGGTGGCAGAAAGATAAGCATCGTAGAATGTCTGCGCCGCCTGTGGGGTGCTGAAGCGCACGCTTTGGCGAGGCTCGTCCTTGATGGTGGTGTGGCCGACACATCCGGACGTAAGGGAACTGAGAAAGGCGATGATGGCCGGGATGGTGAGGTGTGTTGTTTTCATAGGGTGGTGGGACATTCTGCTGTGATGCTTGTTCAAGAAAAATTGTATAGATTAGTTGCCTAACTTGCGCAGTTCTTCTGCCGTGGGCTGGACTTTTTTGAACTGTTGGATAATTCCTCCGACGATCCCCTTCTGCATGTTAATGCTAAAGGCACGGTCACGCTCGAGCGTGACGCTCCAAAGTTTCTGCTGGTCAGGATTCAGAATGCTACGGACGAAATCCTCGGACTTTTCCTCGATCGGCTCCTCATCGCCCTTGTTCAGCGCTACGCCAAAGCCGACCTTATTGAAATAGTTTCTCTCTTCCACGGACCGTGTCGCCTTGGTGAATGCAGCATCATGGAGCTGGGATCTCTGATTTGCCGTCAGATTAATATTCTCATTCATTTGTCTAATTGCCGATGCGGCTAGTTTCTCAGCGAGTGCTACATTTTTGGTTTTCTTGAAATTCTGGAGACTTTCCATCTGCTGCGGATTGAGCCGACTGGCGAACCAAGCATCGCGCCGGGTGTCGCCTTCGCGCCGCCTAGCGGCCTTGTCTCCAATTTCGAGGCCAGCCCCTAAATCAGCGGTCTCCTTCGTGTGCTCAGAAACGAGAAATTGCCTCAATTCCGTCTCGATGGTGTCGGAGAGTCCGAGCGTGGTAGCGGTGTTACGAGCTTCCAGCCAAGCATCCCGCTCGAACCATTCGCTCAAGGTTGCCTTGACGTTCTCTTCCAAAATTTGTGGGATGGCAGCCATCATATTATTTCTGTCGGCTCCGGACAAAGGTGTCGTGAGTCGGTCTCGGGCAGACTTTGTTTTTTCCGGTGATGGGGGTAGCCCCGCGACTTCCGCGGCAGATTTCTCCGTGTTTCGCGCCGTCGGAATCGGTGAAACTGCTACTAGAGATTTCTCGGCTTGGTGGATCTGAGTGGCTCTCCACGCGATGGGACCGGTGACAAGAAAGCCCGCAAGGACGGCACCGACGATGATGGATTGTTTCGTATTCATGATGAGAAAAGTGATGCCAGCGAGTGTCAGTCCACTGATGCCGCCGGCGCTGGTGAGAGCGGCGGCGGAAACAAGCAAGGCTGCGGAAGCGGTGGAGCTCCCCGCCAAGTGAAGACCCAGCCCGGTGGTGAGGGTAGCGGCGGGCAAGCAGACCCCGCGACGACGGAGCATTCCACTGAGTTTTTCTACGGCCCGACTGGCTTGCTGGCGGAGGGCCGCTTCCTTACGCCCGGTGCGCTTAGCGGCTTGGCTGAAGCTAAGCCCTTCACTGTATCGCAGCAAGATCAGTTCCCGGTCTGACTCTGATAGTCCGGCGATGGCAGCGTCCAGATAGGGCAAGGCCTCGGCAAGTGGATCGCGGGCACCGGCAATCGTTAGGTTTTGCATGGCGGCTTCTTGGTTGCGGCGTTCGCGTATCCGGCTGCGAACTGCACTGCGGCATTCAAGTAATGTCACTTGGTGCAGCCATGCACCAAGTGAGCGGAGACCGGCGAGGGAGGAGGCCTTGCGCGCGAGGATGGCGAAGACCTGCTGGGCGATGTCCTCCGAGCAATCCTGATCAAGCTGGCGGCGGGCGATGCCCCGGACCAACCCAAGGTGGCGACGAACGATTTCCGTGAAATCTGTCTGCCGTTGGTGCTTCACCCATGCTTCCAGTAACTGGACATCCGGAATCTCGGTGGGCACCGGAGGTTGCTGGATAGTCATGAAATCTTGCATGGACACAGATGAGCGCCGAAAACAGGCCAGTTGTGACAAGAATTTTCAGAATAAATCATTTCAACCAAATACGAGCCGCCAGCGCCTTTGAGATGCGAGGGAGAATAGATCATTTTGAGTGCTGTGGATTCAAGATTTTCAGGTAAGTGAAACCGTTTGACGCTCAAGGCGCCCCCCGTCAGCTTGCCTGAGGTCGGCGCGTGGGGTTCACGGCAGGCGAATTTTTCAGAGGAAATCAATCGTGGAGCAGGCAGGCAGAGTGATGCAGTGGAATTATCCGCCGGAGCTTCCGGTAGTCGAGCACCGGGAGGAAATTCTTGCGGCGATTCGCGCCCATCCTGTGGTCGTCATCGTCAGCGAGACCGGATCGGGAAAAACGACGCAATTGCCGAAAATGGTCGCCGAAGCGCTCGGTGCCGATGGTGGACGCATCGGCTGCACTCAGCCGCGCCGGATTGCTGCGGCCAGTGTCTCGAAGCGGGTGGCGGAGGAACTTAAAGTGCCGCTCGGCGACTATGTGGGCTATCAGGTTCGGTTCGAGGACCGGACGTCTCGCGAGACTCGGATCAAATTTATGACTGACGGCATCCTGCTCGCGGAAACGCAGGGTGACCGGGATTTAAACCAATACGAGGCGCTGATCCTCGACGAAGCCCACGAGCGCTCGCTGAATATCGACTTCCTGCTCGGCTATGTGAAGCGTCTGCTAGAGCGCCGCAAGGACCTGAAGCTCGTCATTTCCTCTGCCACTCTCGATGCCGGGTCGTTCTCGGAATTTTTCTCAAATAACGGCATGCCTGCGCCGGTCATCGAGGCGCCGGGTCGGATGTTTCCAGTCGCGGAATTTTTCCTGCCGCCCTTCGACGATGAGGATTTACCGCAACATGTCGCCCGGGCCGTGGACTATCTCGGCGAGGTCGAACCGTCCGGCGATGTCTTGATTTTCCTCCCCGGCGAGCGCGAGATTCGCGAGTGTGCAGATGTGCTTGAAGGCCGCCAATATCGTGGCACGGAAGTCTTGCCGTTGTTCGCAAGACTCGGCCTCGGCGACCAGCAGCGAGTGTTTAATCCCGGAAATAAGCGGCGGCTGATCCTCGCCACCAATGTCGCCGAGACTTCGCTAACCATTCCACGCATCGCCTGCGTCGTCGATTCGGGAGTCGCTAGAGTTAGCCGCTGGAGTCCGGGAAAAGGGGTGCAGCGGCTACAAATCGAGCCCGTCAGCCAAGCGAGTGCCCGCCAGCGGAAGGGCCGTTGTGGGCGAGTGAGGGATGGCGTCTGTGTCCGGCTTTACGAAGAAGAGGAACTCACCGAACGCCCAGAATTCACCGAGCCGGAAATCCGTCGGAGTTCTCTAGCGGGGGTGATCTTACGGATGAAATCGCTTGGTTTACCGGAGATCGACGAATTCCCATTTCTAGACCCACCATCGCCGAAAGCAGTCTCAGAAGGCTACCGGACCCTGCGCGAGGTGAATGCACTGGACCGGGAGAAGAACCTAACTGACTACGGTCGGCAGATGGCTCGCCTACCGGTCGATCCCCGGTTAGGGCGGATGTTGATCGAGGCGCGGAAGGAGCAATGCCTCGCGGAAGTGCTGCCAATCGTCGCTGCGCTGGAGTCCAGCGATCCGCGAGAGCGCCCGGCGGAAAAGGCCCGTGAGGCGGATACTGCGCACTCCCGGTGGAAGGACAGTGACAGTGATTTCATTTCACTTCTGCGACTGTGGAATGATGTCGCTAGATTCCGCGATTCGCGTGGCCGCTGGCAGCGTAATGCGCTGCGGAAGTTCTGCGGACCCACCTTCCTCAATGCCCGCCGGGTGATGGAATGGGCGAATGTCCGCGACGAGCTTGCTGACTTGCTAGAGCGTGAATGGAAACTCAAGCTTGGCGAAATTGGCAAAGATCTATCCGGTGTCGGGGCTTACTCAACGATCCACAAGGCGCTTCTATCAGGTGTGCCGCGGCAGTTCGGCGCGTGGGATCGTGAATCGAAAAGCTACCGCAGCGCGAATGGCGGGTTCTTCGCCGTATTTCCCGGCTCCGGCTTGTTTTCCTTACCGAAGCGCTTCGAGTGGGTGATGGGGATGGAGCTGGTCGAAACCTCAAGACTATGGGCGCGCCGGGTTGCCCGGATCGATCCGGTATGGGTCGAGCAGGTCGCGCCGCATCTATGTAAAAGTAAATATGGCGAGGCACATTGGGACGAAACTCAAGGTGCGGTGTATGGTAAGGAAACGGTGATTTGCGGCGGCCTACCGATCATCGTCGGGCGGCGTATTCACTACGGTCGTGTCGATGCGAAGGCGGCGCGAAACATTTTCCTGTGCGAGGGGATTATCGGTAACGGACTGCTGAAACGCTGCCGTTTCCTCGACCACGTCACCGAAATGCGGATGGAGATCGAGGCGATCGAGCAAAAGCTCCGCCGCCCCGGTGGGCTGTGGAGTGATGAAGCGGTGCTGCGATTTTATGAGGAGCGGATCCCAGAGGAAATCAATACTGCTGCTGCATTTTACAAGTGGCTAGAAAAGCATGAAGATATAATAATATTAGGTGTTAGTGATGTGGTGGACGAAGATCTCAGCGATCTCGGCCTCGCTGGATTTCCTGACAGCCTCCAGCACGCGGGCGAGGAATATTCGCTCTACTATCATGCCGCACAGGGTGAGCGAGATGATGGGGTGACTCTCGGTGTGCATGTGGATCAATTGCCGAAGTTTCCCGATTGGCTACCTGCTTGGGGTGTGGATGGAGACCTGCGTGCGCGGGCGGAAATTTTACTACGTTCGCTGCCCAAGGATTACCGCCGCATCTGCCAACCCATCGGTCAAGCAGCGGATCGGTTTGCCGAATTGTGGAGCTTCGCGCCCAAGGATCGACCGATTTTCCAAGCACTGTCCGAGCACATGAAAGAGCAAAACGGGGCGTATATTCCGGTGGCGGAATACGATGTGAGTAAGCTCCCCGCCGAGCTGGTGACGAAAATCTGGGTCTGTGATGACGAGGCGGCGGAACTCGCAATGGGGCCGGACTCTGCGCTGCTGAAGATTCAACTCGCCGAGCGAATGCGGGTGCGGTTCGAGGCAGCGGCGAATGCGGATGTCGAGCGGACGGGCCTGAGTTCATGGGACGGCGAGGGCCTACCAGAACTAGTCATGACACCAGGCGGTGCGGCTTACCCAGCGCTGGTGGACGAGGGGAAAACTGTCGGTGTCCGCGCCTTCACCAGTGCTGCGCTCGCTGAAGAATCTCACCGCGCCGGAGGAGCGCGGCTGTTGTGGTTGGCTCATCAAGAACAGGTAAACTACTTGAAGAAAAAATTTCCGCTAGGGATGATGGCGAAGGTCGAGCTGCCACGTCTCGGCCTCGGTGGCACAACGTTAGATCAGCTTATTTTAGTCGCGGCTGAAGGCGCAGCGGGTGGTGTTTTCCCAAGATCGCCGGACGATTTCAGTGCGGTGACTCAGCAGGCGAGAGGACGTTGGTATGATGCGGCATCGGTCATCGGCAAGGTGACCGATGAGATTTTTGAAATTCTGCCCGAGATTCAGCGATGGGTGGCGACGAACCGTCAGGACCACAACCTCGGTGAGATCGCGGAGGACATCGAAGAGCAACTGGCGTGGCTATTCCGCAAGGACTTCGCTTGGCGCACTGGGTTCGCCGGATTGAAGGAATATCCCCGCCGTCTGCGGGCGATCCGTTCGCGGCTAGGGCGGGTTTCCTCATTACCGATTGTGAAGGATCTGGAGAAAATGGACCGCTTCCGTCGCTTGTGGCAGCCATGGTTCAGGAGCTACACGACGCAGCCGGAAGATCCGGTAAATTGGCCGGTGGGCTGGGCGTTAGAGGAATATCGGATCTCGTTGTTCGCGCCAGAAATACCTCTGTTGGGGAAGGTCTCCGAAAAGCGGCTGGAGGAAATGATTATTGATTAGGCTAAAGTGTATCGCAGGAATTAAACATGGCAATTGCGCGGTAGATTGTGATTTCAAATCACAGCCGTCCCACAGGGAGGCATACCTTGTGTAGAAAAAGCGGGCTGGTGTTGAGTTGAAATCCCTGCCACTCGGTAGGGTGTTATGAACCAC
>JAYUHS010000008.1:0-19390 GCA_043766715.1 Luteolibacter sp. | reverse complement strand
GGTCGATGTTGACGAAGCGCGCGGACACTTCCTCCATACGTGGGAGAAAACTGATTTATTCAGGGGGGGGGTGGCTTCTAAGTCCGACAGGCTCCTAGCTACTCACGGAGGCGGTTTTCATCCTGACGATGTTCGAGATTGGAAATTCGAGGTTCGCGGTTCATCCTTCCGCGATGCACCGTCCTCGTCGTAACCGCCGCACTCCCGCAATTCGCTCGATGGTTCGAGAAACCATGCTCGTGCCAGCGGATTTCATTCTGCCGATATTTTTCCATGAGGATGCCGAGGACCGGACAATCGCCTCAATGCCGGGTGTCACGCGCTGGTCGCTGGCAAGTCTGGTGCGGGAGGCAGGAGAAGCTCTGGCGTTTGGGATTCCTGCGATCGTAATTTTTCCAAAAATCGAGGAATCCTTAAAAACCCCGTTTGCGGAAGAATGTTCGAATGACCAAGGCCTCGTGCCGCGTGCCATCCGTGCCCTCAAGGCTGCGCATCCGCAGCTCTGCGTCATTACAGACGTCGCGCTAGACCCCTACAATTCAGACGGACATGATGGGATTGTCCGCCGAAATGCCGGGGGTGAGTTAGAAATTCTCAATGACGAAACGGTGGCCATTCTTTGCCAGCAAGCACTCTGTCATGCCCGTGCCGGAGCTGACATCGTTTCCCCATCCGACATGATGGACGGCCGCGTCGCCGCCATCCGCGAGGCGCTCGATGCGGAAGGTTTCACCCATGTCTCGATCCTCAGCTACACAGCGAAATATGCGTCGGCCTTCTATGGCCCATTCCGCGGTGCGCTGGATTCCGCCCCCAAGGACGGCGATAAAAAAACCTATCAAATGGACCCGGCGAACTCCCGCGAGGCTGTCCGCGAGACCCTGCTCGACGAGGCAGAAGGCGCGGACATATTGATGGTGAAACCCGCTGGTCTCTACCTCGACATCATCGCCAAGGTTCGTGAGACCACGACTTTACCCGTGGCCGCCTATCAGGTCAGTGGTGAGTATCTCATGCTGAAAAGTGCCGCAGCGGGTGGCTGGCTGGATGAGAAAGCCATCGTGCTGGAGTCGCTTGTCGCCATCAAGCGCGCCGGAGCGGACATGATTCTCACCTATTTCGCGAAACAGGCGTGTGGTTGGTTAAAAGAAAAATGATGGATCAATCGCATCAGTCGCATCGAAATTCAAACGACAAAAATGATAACTAACCCTTGGCTTGATGTTGATTTAATTGACTACGAAGGTCACATGGCCACGCCCGAAGTCGGGCAGTCCGTATTGCTGGCAGATGAGTTCAATCGTGCCATCGAGAGTGTGAATCCGCAGGCAGTAGGTCTTATGGGATGTGCGGGCGGCAATGGCCTTGATGCACTTGTGGGAGCGGACGTGGCTCACGTCGTTTGTGTCGATATCAATTCAAATTATCTGGCAAGTCTATCAGACCGCTACAAAGACAAGATTCGTGGACTTGAGACGATTTTTGGGGAAGTCGAAAAGTTCACATTTCGTAGGCCATTAGATTTAATATTTGGCGGACTGATCTTCGAGTACACACGACTTGAGGAGGCACTCACGGCGCTGTCATCCTCACTTCGTCCAGGTGGGGTGCTGGTCGCTCTGATCCAGATGAAAAGTAGCGGCATCACCACTGTCAGTTCCTCACCGTATGCCAAGGCTCTTACCGAGGTAGGTGCTGCTTTTAATTACATCGACCCAGACCGGATGTCGGGAATCGCGGCGGTCCACGGCCTAGATGAGGTGATGCGTCGGGTAGAGACGCTTAGCTCCGGGAAATCGTTCACCATTTTGGAATACAGAAAAATTGAAAAAGGCTGGGCGCAGCAAGGATCATGCTAAATCCCTTTTGTCAAAAACCTTGACCCAACGGTTAAAAATTCAGCAGTTTCCAAGTTCATAACTGCCTTGTAATAGGCATGAAACAAATGGTGCACGCTGCAGGGTTCGAACCTGCGACCCCATCCGTGTGAAGGATGTGCTCTACCACTGAGCTAAGCATGCTTACCTGAGCGACCATCGTAAGAAGCACGCTCTGCGGGACAATGGGTGCGTGAAGTGAGGCTTGGCAAGCAATTCAGCGCGTTCTTTGGGATTTTATGAAATTCTGATTTCGCGGGACATGGCGGTGTGGTTTAGGCTGGCGCGTAACAAAAAATCGTGGCTCAAATTCCGAAAGAAAGTGTTGAAAAGGTGCTTGAAGCGACGGACATCGTCGATCTAGTCAGCTCTTATCTGCAATTAAAGCGGGCGGGGTCCACGTTCAGGGCCAATTGCCCGTTCCACAGTGAGAAGACGCCATCGTTCTATGTGACGCCGTCATCGCAGCGGTTTCATTGCTTCGGCTGTCAAAAGGGTGGTAATGCAATCACGTTTGTAATGGAGTATGAAGGGCTGCCGTTCGTCGAAGCGGTGAGGAAATTGGCAGGTAAAGCTGGGGTGCCGATCGTCGAAGATATTTCCGATCCTAAGGCCGAACAATCCCGTAAATCGCGGGGGAAACTGCTGGATATCCACCGTGAGGCGACGGTTTTTTTCCACCAGCAATTGATGGAAAACTCGTCAGCAGCTCATGCCCGCGATTATCTGAAATCACGGGGATTCGGCCGGGAAATGGCGAAAAGTTGGGCGCTCGGATGGATGCCGGACAACCCTCGCATCTTTTTGGATTGGGCGAAGTCGCGGAAATTTACTGGGCGTGAACTCGCGGACTCTGGCATCGCGAAACAGAAGGAGGACCACAATCCTAGAGCTGGATTATTCGTTCGATTTCAAGACCGACTGATGTTTCCTATCAGAAACGAAATTGGTGATGTGATCGCTTTCACCGCGAGGCAGCTACGCGAAAATAAGAACAGCGGGAAATATATCAATTCCCCAGAGACTGCGATTTATAAGAAAAGCCGGGTGTTTTTCGCGTTGGATCGGGCGAAAAAATCGATCCTTCACGAGAAAGAAGCACTCTTATGTGAAGGGCAGCTTGACGCAATTTGCTGTCATCAATCGGGGATTACGAACGCCATCGCGACTTCTGGCACGGCCTGCACTCCAGAACATGCGCGGATTCTGAAGCGCTACACGAAAAATGTGTTGATCTGTTATGATGCGGATAATGCAGGCTTGGAGGCGGTAGAGAAGGCTTACGAGAATCTCGCCCCAGAAGGTCTTGGAGTGAGAGTGGTGGAGATGCCTGCGGGCGAAGATCCTGATAGTTATCTGAAGGTTCATGGGACAGACGCATTCCGCCAGCTACTTGCGAATGCCAAGGAGTTCTTTGATTTCAAACTCGACCGTGCGAAGACCACTGGGCTTTTCGACACTGCGGCCGGCCGGGCTAAGGCTCTGAGTGATTGTGCGGAGAAGCTGGCCTTGATCACGGACTTCGCGGTGCAGGATAATCAACTGAACGTAGTCGCGGTGCAGCTTCAAACCTCGACCCAATCGCTGCGTGAGGCCATCGCGAAGGCGAAGGCCAAGCCAAAGCGGAGCTACCTGTCGAAGACCGAATCTGTGGATCAAGGGGACGTGTGGACAGAGCCAACTAAGCTGCACCGGATCGTCGCATTCTTGTGTCACCTCGCGCTTTCCTCAGGTCCGGCACAGCATTTTCTTGCCGAACAATTTGAAACGTTGCACGAGGCGAACCGCTGGCTGGAGGGGATTCAATTGTTGGAAACTATTCTTGGAGCTGCCCCTGACCCGGCTTCGAATGCGGCGGTAAATGCGTTTATGGCGACACTTTCCGTGGCAGATGGGCTTGCATTGGCTGGCGAAACCTCTGCCTTGGAGGGGGTTTCCTTGGATGGGATGCAAGCTGCCGAGCAGGCTCTCGCCTTACTTTCCGGCACCGTACTTCAGAGGCGTGATGCGGCGGTGAAAGCGGAATTAAAACAACCCGGCCTCGCGCCCGAGCGGCTTCTCGAACTGCTCCACGAAACGAAGGAGATCAGCAGCTTGTTGCGCGGCATCGGGCAGCGCTCGGAATTCGACGATGAACTCCCTGCATCGACGTTTAAGGAAAAGCTGCCTGTGTGGCAGAATCGGGGGAATCGTGAGCGGAAGCCCTGAGCTCGTGGCGCAGGGGAAGTAGATTCTCGGGTGGTTTGCTGAAAATCTGCGGTTGATGACTGGCAAAGAGTTACAAAAAAATCCCGTCTGCTAATCAATAGCAGACGGGATTTTGAAAATCAGCAGAACCCTTAGATTTTAGTATTTCTGACTACGAGTATGTTCCCAGCCACCGTCGGCTCCCAATTCCGGCGGGAACTCGGAAAGACCGTCGTGCGGATTCATCTCGATGCGGTTGTCTTCTCCACAGCGCTCATAAGGTGGCTTAAAGGTTCCGCGGTAAGTCGGGCAGGTGAACGTAAATAGTTCGTAAAAACCGTAGCCGAGGCGGCGGAGAGCACGGCTCGTTCCATCTACAGCGCCGTAAGCCGCGCCAGCCTTGCGACCGTATTGCTCATCTTTGCGAACGATTTGTTCCGGAATTTCGATAAATCCGTAAACAATGTTACTGATGGCACGACCAAGCTTGCGCGAGGACGTGTAAGTCGAACCTGGAGGAGCTTGGATATCGGCAGACACCAAACCGCTGAGGGCTGCGCAGGTGGACGCGATGATAAAGAGTTTTTTCATGCTGCGGGGACGATAAGTAATCTGGATGAGAGTTGGCAACGGATTTTTCGGGATTTGAGATTTTTTTACAGCTCGAAACTGAGCACCCGAATGATGCCGGGTGTGGTTCTTAGTTTTTCAAGGAGTTCGGACGGTGGCTCGGTATCGACCTCGATCACGGTGACCGCGCGCTTGTTCATCAGATCGCGGCTAAGGGCCATGTTGGCGATGTTCACCGAGGCGCTGCCGAGCGTGGTGCCGAGGGTGCCGACGATGCCCGGGCGGTCGTCATTTTCTACAAATAGGAATTTTCCCTTGGGGCTCGTTTCCACGTAGTGCCCGGCGATGTGGACGATCCGCGCGGACTTGCCGAAAAATGTGCCTGCCACGGTGCAAATTTCTTCACCCTTGATGGCGGAAACTTCAATTAACTCGGTGCAGTTCGTGGCAAGTGCTGCGGTGGACTCGGAGACGCGGATGCCATGGGCCTTGGCAATGGCGGGGGCGTTGATGAGGTTGACTTGCGCTTCGTGGTGGGCTGCGGAGAGGTAGCCGGTGAGCACGTTGCGGGTGATGAGCTCTGTATCCAGCTCTGAAACGGGTCCGAGGTAGGAAACGCGAATGGCGTCGCACTGCGATGGGGCGATTTTCGAAAGTAGCTTTCCGAGCGAATCGGCGAGCGCCAAGTAGGGCCCGACGCTGGCGAGCGTGCGGCTGTCGAGATTCGGCATGTTGACCGCATTGACGATTTCGCCAGACGTGAGGAAGTTTTTCACCTGATGGGCGACTTCGATGCCGACATTTTCCTGCGCTTCCGCTGTGGAGGCTCCGAGGTGGGGCGTGAAGATGGCTTTTTTTGCTGAAAATAGTGGGAAATCTGCGGGTGGCGGCTCGACTTCATAGACGTCGAGCGCGATTCCGCCGAGGTGGCCCGCATCCATGGCTTCCTTGGCTGCGGCTTCGTCCACGAGACCGCCGCGGGCGCAGTTGATGATGAGTGCGCCGGGATTCATCAGGGCGATCCGCGCGGCGTTCATGATGTGCTTCGAATCGGGGGTCATCGGTATGTGCAGTGTCACGACATCTGCTCCGGTAAGTGCTTGGTCAGCCGTTTCTGCGAGCTCGACTTTGAGCGACTGGGCGCGGGCTGCGGTGAGGAATGGATCGTAGGCGACGACGATCATGCCGAAGGCCTGCGCCCGCTTGGCAAACTCGGTGCCGATGCGGCCCATGCCGAGAATGGCGAGGCGCTTGCCAAACATTTCGACCCCTTCCAATTTTTTGCGATCCCATTTCCCGGCCAGCATTGATGTGTGGGCCGCGCCGATGTTGCGGGCTAGCGAGAGCATCAGGGCGAAGGCATGCTCGGCGGTGGAAATGGTGTTACCGCTGGGAGTGTTCATCACCACCACGCCGTGGTCGGTGGCGGCGTCTCGGTCGATGTTATCGACGCCGACTCCGGCGCGGCCCACTGCTTTGAGATTCTTGGCGGCTTCGAAAACTTCGCGAGTGACCTTGGTATTTGAGCGGATCACTAGGCCATGGTAATCGCCGATGATTTTCATCAATTCATCCGCCTCAAGGCCGGTGCCGTTTGCGCCGATTTTAAAATCTACTGAAATTTCAGGGGCAGAACGAAGTGCTTCCACGCCTTTTTCTGAAATGGGCTCCGAAACCAATACACGATAAGTTGCCATAGAACAGGGGAGCTAACCCAATGCCTGCGTGCTGGCAAGGGTTTGCCACGGGAAAAACCGAGGCATTTCCTTCGGCTCATTTAATTGGCTTCGATGTGAAGTTTGAAAACGGCCATGAACGTCCGGACTCGGGCGTTTCACTTGATTTCCATGCCGCTTTTCGGCCAGATCCAGCGCTGGACTTTCCCGGCCGTGATGAGTGCCTTCGCTTGGATGGTCTTGGTGCCGAAAATCGTCTCTGCATTATAAGAGGCGAGGCCGATTTGATAGGATTTCCCGTCCACGATTTCGTCTGCCTCGGCTTTCCACTCGAGGATTTGGTCGAAGGTGAATTCCTTGATCTGGGCGGCCTTGATGCTGGACTGCATGGCCTTGACGATCCCTTCTGGGCCATCAGTCGTGGCTGTTGACGAGTCATCACTGGAGTCAGGGGGCGCTTCCGGTGTTGGTTCTGGTGTTTTTTCCGGAGTGAGTGCAGGTGTTTGGATTGCTGCGGGAGATGGAGTTGATTCTTCCGATTCGCTAGTGGCAGCGAGGGGGGGCTCCGGTGTGACCGATGCTGCGGGTGGCTCCGGCGTGGTCTCGGCCTTGGTTTGACTACCGGGAGGATTCACCAAAAGCTGTTGGAAGAGGTCGGTTTCTGTCACCGGCACTAGTCCGTAGAACGGTCCTTCACCCGGACTGACCACGGCATTTCCACCCTCGATCCGGACCAGTTTCACTTGGTTTCCCGCTTGCATGATCATGTTCATACCCGAGGCGAGATCGGTGAATTTCACGTCGCTCTTCAGCAGCACTTTGGCTGGCAGTTGGTCTGGGGTCAGGCTGGCGAGATTGATTTGTGGGGCATCGCCCGGCATTTGGAGAATCACCTTTTTATTTCGCCCATTTTCTAGCTTGCTCGGTGCTTGTCCGGTGAGTGAGAGCCTTAGATTAGGCTCCAGCAGGTAGCCCAGATAACCGGCTGCTGCCAAACCGAGAACATTAATTAGCGATTTCATGTGTCGTAGGGATACGTAACGACGGGCAACAACCTTGAAAAGAATTTTAAGAATCGCATTTACCCTGCATCAAGTCCTTCCAAATGGGCTAGCGCCTTCTGGTAGCTGGCGTTCGCTAGGTAGTGCCGGAGTCTTGCATCCAGCTCTATCCGGTGAGCCAACGCCCATGCGGAAATTTCTTCCGAGACGTCCTTTAAAGCAGCGAGGTGGCTGTCTGCATCCCGGTCTCGCCATGGGTGGTCGGCGATGATGGCGATGCGACGGTGGAGGAGCGTAGTGAGTTCGGAAATCATCAGCGTGCTGGAGCGAAGCACAGTCCACGAATATCCGCCAGCCCTCGATTTTTTTCTCGATCCGTCGCCCCTTCTGACCTGCTTGATCGAAATAAATTCGCCACTCGTCTGGCCCCGGTGCTTGCGAGGTGGCGTGGGTCTGGTAGGAAACGTCCGTGGCGCAGCAAAGTGACGTTCGGGAGGTTCTTCAATATATCCCTCAATTCCGCGGAAAAATTTTCTTCGTTCTCATTGAGGCAGGGATTCTACCAGAACCTGCCGTGGCGGAAACACTGCTCGACCTCGCGGTGCTGGAAGACCTTGGCGTGAAACTGGTGCTAGGAGTGCTCGGTGGGGATTTAAAGGACCTCTACGATTGGACGCTCGAATGCGAAATCATGGCGGCGCGTGTTTCCCGCCCCATCACGGATCCATTGGCGGTGACGGAAGCATTAGAAATTCTCGCCCGTGGACAGTCGGTGATCATTGATGCCTCGGCGACTGGTCCGCTCGATTTCCCGGTGGTGGACTTCGCGCTTCGGATCGGCGTGGCCAAGGTGATCACCTTGCTAGAAGAGGCGATTCTCATCGACGGGGTTCCGGTCCATGCCATCCGTGCGAAGGATGCCGCTGGCTTGGTTTCCCGCACGGATGCTGGCGGGGCGGCACTGCTACTCGCTGCGGCAGAAGCTTGTAAACGGGGAGTGCCGCGGGTGCATGTTCTCAATGGTCGCCAACAAGGCGTGCTGGTAGATGAGCTTTTTTCTAACGAAGGTGTCGGCACCATGATCCATGCAGACAGCTACCGGATCATCCGTGCGCTGCGTGAGGAAGATATACCCGAGCTGCTAGGTATGATTGGTCGCTCAGTGCGCCGCACCAAGTTAGTTGAGCGGACTTACGAAGACATCCAATCGCGAATCGAAGATTTCCACGTTATGGCCATCGATGATAATGTCGTCGGCTGTGTCGCGCTGCATGAATACGCCAGCGAGGAGTGTGCGGAAGTGGCTTGTCTCTATGTGAAGCAGCAACATGAAGGCCGCGGCTACGGCATTGAACTGGTCCATTATGCAGAAAAAGTGGCACGCGAGCGGGGGATTTTCCGGGTGTTCGCATTGAGCAATCGAGCGGCCGCTTTTTTCACCGGCAAGATGGGTTATCACCCCGCGACCGTGGGAGACCTACCGAAAGAACGCCGTGCCCAGTTCGAGGCTAGTGGACGGGATTCATTGGTCTTTTCGCGGAGGTTGGATTGACCGGGAGGGCTTGCTGATTCAGGCGGTGACGCTGACCGCAAGGGGGAGGGGACTATGGCAAATGAAGAGCAAGGAAGGGGTGCATCCTAACGCCTTTTCTTTTTAGGTGGGGTAAATGGGCTGCCTTTGCTCATGGCGTGCTTACCGGTCCTTTTGTTTTGCGAGGTGGCGATCTTGGGTGGAGTGGCGGCGTCCGGAGCATCGTGAAGTTGTTCCACTCCAGCGAACCGTTCATCATAATCCTTCAGCGCGCACTCGTAGCTTCGCCAAGCGATCTGTTCACAAATCGGTGAGAGGTAATAAGCGACGTAGCTCGGATCACTTGCCAACTCGGGGGGAATTTGGTCGATGTGATGGGGCACAGGCGGCGTGGGACGAGTGAATTCAAACAACTTCTTGCTAGAAAGATGGGGAGCCATGAACTCTTTCACCGCGCGGATGCTAGGTCGCTTCTGGAACAATTTTTCTGCCAACGGTTGGCCGTGCTCGATGAGCCATGTGCTGGACCGCGAGTGGGATTTGATTCCGTGGTCTGCCGGGGTGGTCGTGGCAAGGACCTGCTGGATCTCTACGAACTCCGCATCGGTCAGCTTTTTGAGCGAAGGTTTGGCTGTTTTCGCATACCGCGTCGGGTCCACTGATTGGATCTTGAGCAGGTTCACATAAGAGCTGGAAACGCCGAATTCCTTGGCAAGCGCGATCGTTTTTTCCCCTGCGAGTTTCCTCTGAGCGATCTGGTCCCGCTGTTCTGGCGTGATGCGTTTTTTACCTAAATTCGACATACAGTTTGAGGCATGGAGTAATCTCAAACGTCCACTTGCAGGACAATTATCATGTTTCCCAAAAAATTAAAAACTTCGGCTGCGCCTTGCGTAATCCTATCCTCCCTCCGCATCACGGTCGAATTCTGCATCCTCCATCTCCATCACTGGCCTCTCAAGTTGCGGGAAATAAGTTGCACAAAATGACGAGTGATCTCCGTTCTTGTGCTTGGTCTGAGTTTTTCGAAACTCGGGCGCGAGACAGGTCGAGGTCAATCATTTCACGCCTGGCTGTTATCGAGTTGTAGTTCTTCCATGAAAAACCAAAATATGATGCCCATTTGCCCACCAGTTGCTAATTGTAAACGAGATACAATGGATTGCTTAAAACCTTTGATTGCATCCAGCGGCATCGCAGTTGTCGCTTTGATGAACTCGGCGCTGGCGAGTGATGCTGACCAAGCACGAAGCGCGTATCCCTCTTATTTCACGCGGCCTGGCGCTGCTGGAGCGGACTACAATACCTGGCTTGGCGCGAAAAGCGCGGACATCGGCGAGACCAAGGTCAACCCGAAGCGTTTACCTTCACGAGTGGATAACTCGAAGCGCCCGCAGTATCCGCCGATTTATGAGCAAAAATGGGGCACCTGCGGCCAGCACGCTGCGATTGCCTCTGTATTTACCTACGAGATGAATCTGTTACGGGGCACCACTGCGGACTCCGATGCCACGCGATTCCCTGCCTATTTCTCTTGGAACATGGTCAACGATGCAAAAGATGGCGGCTCGGAGGCTTATCATGGCTGGGAAGTCGCCAAACGGTTCGGCATCCCGACTTCCAAGTCCTATGGCGGCGTGCCTCCAGAGAAAATCGGGTTGTGGCCGAAAAACTACGAAACTTGGCACGAGGCCATGGAATATCATGTCGCTGGCTACCGCTACACGCCCGTCAACACCGTCCTGCAACTCGACGAGGCACGCGGTTGGCTGTTTGATAAAAATTGCGCCGCTACCGAAAAGAATGCCGTGGGCGGAATTTTCGCGATGGACGGCCGGATGGGCGATCTCACCAAGATCACCAGGACCATCCCGAAAGGGGAGTATGCTGAGGGTGAAGAAGTTTGGACTCGTTGGTGCCCAGAAGGGTTCGGCCATGGTCTGACTTGCGTCGGCTACGACGATAAGGTGGGATACGACATCAATGGAGATGGTAAAATCACCAACGACGTGGACACGAACAAGGACGGCAAAGTGGACCTTGCGGATTGGGAACGCGGCTGCTTCATCGTGGCGAATTCTTGGGGTGCCAAGTGGTCGGGAGATGGTTGCATCTATTTGCCCTACAGTGCGATGAGCGATAAAGATTGGGAACGGGGGAACTACCTCGGCCGCGTCGAAGTCTCCCACCAGATCCCAAGAATGACTCTCCGGCTGAAGCTTGCTTGCAGTGACCGTAGCGATTTACGGGTGAGCATCGGCATGGCTAAGGATTCAAAAGCGACTACTCCTACCAGCGAGATTAAGCCGGAAGTGCTGAATGGATGGCCGTTGTTTGGTGGATCGAGCGCGGGGCGTGTGCCGATCGCAGGGCCAGATGATGCGACACCGATCGAGATGGGGATCGACCTCACCGCGTTGGCAATCGAGTGTGGTAAAAGTGCTGGGGGTAAGCGGCAGATCTTCCTGCAGCTCGGCTTAGCAGACGGCAGTAAGGCGACCGGGAAGGTTTATGAATGCGCGGTGCGTCACTACGATGCCGAGGGTAAATTCCTCCGCGAAAGCCTGCTCGCACAGAAAGAAGGAGACATCGGGCCAGAGGGTTTGAAAATCAGCTCGGTGTTAAACTAATTCGTCTTCATAGCTCGAGCTGCGAATCCCAGTGAGTCGTGTCAAGAACGAGTTTCTGGGAAATCAGGAGGAGGGACTTCGCGGTCCCTCCTTTTTTCTAGATTGAATGCAGCCTTTTAGAATGGCGGCAGCTACTTCGTCTGCGGGTGGTCATGGATGTGTTTGAGCGTCGCGTCGCGGTCTGGGCCGGGGGGGAGGGTCATGGCCCACTGGGTGGCGGTGACGGGGTCGAGCGTGGAAACGGTCTCGGCGTAGCTGCGGATGGCGGCGTTTTTGGTGGGGCTGGCGGGCGTGGTGGCGAGCCATTTCCCGGCGGCTTGGTAGTCGTTCTGAGTCCATTCTGCGACGATTTTGCGGATCTTGGACTCGGACTTTTCTGCGGGGAGTTTCTTGCTGACCCAGTCGATCCACTGGCCGACTTCGTCGCTCTTGTTGGAATAACTTAAGTCGGTGGCGATGCTTTCGAGTTCGGTGGGAGTGAGGTTTGCCGCGGCAATCCACTGGGTGGCGGCGGTAAATCCATACTCCGCAAGTCCACGGGCTAAACCGCCAACTGACTTCTCGGTCGCCGCCGTGCGTGCCTTCTCGTTCGGCATGGCGGCGAGGTAGTCGCGGAGCGCGGTGAGGGTGGCGGTCCGCTCACCCGGCGTTGTGACTGCGGATGCGATTTGGGAAAGTGCTGCCGGGACGTCCGTGATTTTGAACTCGCTGATGAGCTTGAGGGCGAGCTTAGGGTCATTCGCGGCGGTGCCCGCTAGCATGCTTTGTTTCGTTTGATCCGTGATGGATTCTGAGAATTTTCCACCATTTTTCCGAGCCCACTCAAGTGCGGCCATCGGATCATCCTTGGCCCATGTGATGAGCGAGGATGTAATGACGTAGTCGGCCCTCCTGCCGGCATCTTTGAAAAAATCAGGCGACTCAGTCACAGAAGCGAGTGCGACTTGCGGGTGGTCGTTGGCCAGAATCATCAGGGAAAAACCGATGAGCTGCTGGTGGCTCTGCCTCTGGAGGCCCTTGGCGGCACGAACCTCGGCGATGAGGGTCTTCCACTGCGCAGAATCCAGCGAGATCATGCGGCTCATGATCTCGGTCATGCGCTTCTGCTGGGTTGGATTCAATGACCAGTAATAGTCTCCCTTGGCCTCCCTTTCCATGGCGAAGGCAATCGACTCAGCAGCGATGGCCTTGGCATCCATGTCCTTGTTCTCGCGCTCGTGGCGGGTCATCCGGGCGGGATCTCTGGGGCGCGAGCGGTCGAGGGTGGTCCCGAAGGTGGCGGCTTGTGCAGCGAGTTGGATGTAATTTTCCCGGACGACCGCAAGCCGTTGGGAGCCACGCCAGTGATAGCACGCGGCGGCAAGGATGAGAACGGAGAGCACGAGGGAAATTTTCATCTGGCGGTTCATTGGAGCTTTTTCAGGATTTCCTCGCGGCGCTTGGCATCGGTGATTTTCGCGGCTAGGGCACGGGCTTGGTCGGTTTTTTCGCTGCCGGATACTTTGTCGAGAAACGCGATGAGCACGTCGTCGTTACCACTAGTTTGGTGATAATGGAGGGCCAGCTCGGATGCTGCGGCGTAGTCCAGCTTGCGTCCGTTTTGCATCGCATCGGCAAGGGCTCTGCCGGTGATGGAGCCGGTCGAGTCTGGCGCTTCGCGAGTGGTCCATTCACGGAGGGTGTCGAGATCTTCGCGAGTGATCTGTCTCCCATCGCCAATCGACCGGATTTTCGATACCGCAGCTCGCTCGACACACGCCACTCGCTCGGCAGGGGTGGCAGTGAATCCGGTCCATGAAGGCGGTGATCTCGGCATAACTCTCTCGACTTCCCAAGCGCTGCGCTTGCTGGGTGAATAGTCCGATCTGCCCCCTTTCCGGCACCTGTTCGCGGACCAACTTCGCAAAGGCTTGGTAGTTTTCCCGGTTGAGCTTTCCTACTAAATTCTGGCGTAAGAATTGAGCCCGCTGGTCTGCGGGGATGGCTCCGAGGCGGTGAGAAGCGGCAGCGGGAGTGGTGCCGAGCAGCGCTCCGATCAGAGCTCCTTCAAAGTGCTCACAGATCTGGCTTTTCGGGTCGAGTGACTTGCTGTCGAATTTACCAGCGGCGATTTGTTGGTCGAACCATGCGACGGCCTTGGCCGGGTCTTTCGTCGCCCAGTCCTTGAAGGTATTGGTGAACTGCAGTTTCGCGAGCAACCATGGAGTTCCTTTCGAGATGACGGGAATGCGGTCGGTGAAGCGTGCCAGGGCAAGCTCGGGATCGATCACGGTGAGCGCTTCAAGCAGGGCTTGCTCAAGGCTCGCGAGTGAAACTGCTGGGAGATCGAGCGTGGCGACCTCGTCGAGTGCGGCGATGAGTTCCGCCTGACTCATCGCCTGCAACCGCTGCTTGAAGGGAATCACGGACCGCAAGTCCTCCATGCCGGTGCCTCGGTCCGATTTCACGAGCAGGGCACCGACTTTTTTCCAATCGAGCGGCTTTTGATTCTTCGTTGCTTGGATCGCGGCGGCGGATTTGGCGTCAGCGGGGTCCGTGCTCGAGGAACGGGCGGCGGCGAATTGCTTCTGCAACGCGGCAGTTGCGTCTTTCAAGGCGGAAATCGACTGGTGCTGGTTCGCAATCCAGATACCTGCCAGTGAGAGAGCGATCACGGGAGGTATCAATGGACCAAGTTTCATCCGCCTTGAATAGCAATCCGATCTGCCCTGTCAACGGGGGAAGCCGTCATCTGGAAGGTGGCGTGGTTTTAGCGCCGCTACTTGGCCGGCGGGTGGTTTTGGATGTATTTGAGCGTCGCGGTCTGGGCCGGGCGGGAGGGTCATGGCCCACCGGCTGCCGGTGGCGAGAACTCATTTAAAATAAAAAGACGCCTTTTCATTCTCGGAGAGTGTGGTAGCCACGCGCTGACTTGTTCTTAGAAAAGTAGGGATTATTCCTTACCGACTGACATCTGAGTCTTAAAATGCCTACCAAACCCAATGAAAATCAAAAAAAATAACCGATCCTTCCGGATTTCCTTAGCGGCACTCGCCCTAGGGGTTTCGGGATTATTTGTTTACGATACTGTTCACCGTCCGACTAAGCTCGGCCCGGAATCCACCGCCAGAGATCGTCTCTCACCTCGTAAATTGAGTCAGCAGACAGCTCAGGCGTCATCTACCGCAGGAGACAAGGTCAGTCCAGACCTCGCTATCAAGCCTCCAGCGCCTCCGTTGTTCCATGAATTTAATGATTGGGCAGTCCAGTATTCCAAGGCCACTCCGGTGGAACAGAAGCGGATGCTCGTTCGCGGCGAGACCATGGTGAAAAGGCGTCATGAGCAAATGGCTGGCTTGATTGAAAAATCACCGCAAGTCGCCCTAGCCGAGTCAGATGCCCTCTCGCCACTCGCAAGAGAAGCACTACCCGAGTCGCTGAAATCTCAGCTTGAGCAGCGCGTCAATGCCCGAGGAGACATCAGCGTGATGGCCTACGTGGGTAAAGATGTCGCTCCGTATGTCCGGTCTGCCATTTTTGACGGAAACGAATATACGTTCTACCCCTCGACAGAAAACGAAATGATCTGGCCGGAATCGAATCGCTCACTGTTAGGAATCACATTGGCGGTGAATCGGGTGGTGACGGGCAAAGATGGTAAACAGTATCCACAAGTGGAAAAACTCATGGCCTTGCGAAGAGACCGGGTGCGAGTCTTGAGCACAGAGGAGGCAGCCGTGGCTGCCAAGTCTCCTAAAAAAGGGACGGATTCCATTTGCGAAGTCTCTGCAAAAAGTGTCGCAAAGGCTCCAGTGCCAGCAGCCATCGAAACGGGCGGTGACACCAAATTCATGTGTGAGCCTGCACACACCACCGCGTGGCTTCAGTCACCCGCAGGGATCGCTGCCGGTGAAGCTCCCGATCGATTTGCTGCCGTGGGTGGACCGGGCGAAGGATCAGGAGGAGCAACACCTGTAGGAGGGTACTACCCGCGCGTTAGGCCTAGTACGGGTCAACTGACCTGCGTCGTCGCTAAATTCCACTGCGCAGGTCAAGCGAATTACTCTAAAGATGTGAGTTCGGTCCGAATGGACCCAATGTTTGCTGAACTGGCGAAATCGGCTAATAACACCGTGTCGTTTGCCCCTATGTATATTCTCGAGGATTTACTCCTACCGGGCACGGCAAACGATTATTATTACAATACGACTGGGCTGCTTAGAGAGCACTCGACTGCAGCGTTGAACAAATGGATGACAGACCGTGGATTGAATTTGGAGAACTTCAGATTCCACGTGGTTTGTGTGGAAGGAGCGATGCAATCGGGTGGCGGTGCAAGTATAGGAGGGCAGTACGTGGAAATCAACGTCACCACAAATCCTTGTTTCGAGCATGAAATCGGCCACATCGTTGGGCTTCCTCACGCAAACTTATGGGCTCCCTCCAGTGCCGATCCGATTGGTGATGGAATTCTAAAAGAATACCTAGGTTCCTACGATTCAATGGGCAATCTTGAGATGGATTGGGCAGGCTATAACGCCATGGATCGCTTCTTCATCGGCTGGTTGCCTTTCGCTCAGGTACACGATTTAACGTCACGTGTCTCTGGTGAATACACGATTTTCGATCCAGATATCACCTCTTTTAATAGCAGCCGTCAATATTGCATTCGTGTTCCTCGCTCAGACGGTAGTCACTATTTCGTTGAGTTTCGTCCGAATGCTACCGCACTCGGGAGTAATGGTAGAGAGCCTGTGAAGTATCCTGTAAATGAGACAACAACAAATGGGATTCGGATTCTCCGGTCTAAAGACTCAGCACAACTCGACCTCACCCCCCTTTCAACAGGCGGGTCAAGAGATGGGGCGTTGGTGGCAGGCCAAGAATTTTTCGACGCAACAGAAAACGTCGTAATCAAGGCTGTGAGACAAGGAAGTGTCTCGGGCGCTAAGTATTTTGTAGTCAAAGTTACATTTAACCGTCCTACAGTAGCTGCAGGCCGCACTTATATGCTGCGGGCCCGTGACGGAGGACTCATCGCTGGTGTCGCAAGCTCCTCAAGTGATAATGGCGGGCAAGTCACTCAGCAAAACCAACAGAATACTGCCAACCAGAAGTGGACCCTCATGAAGGTTGACTCAACCTATTACAAACTTGTGAACGTGAATAGTGGCAAAGTATTCGAAGTTGCTGGTAATTCAAAGGTTAGCGGTGGTTTGATCCGGCAGTGGGATTACGTCGGGGCTTACAGCCAAAAGTGGCAGATTGTAGCGACAGACGACGGCTACTTTAAGTTAATTAATAACGGCAGTGGCCTTGCACTAACGACTCCCTACCCACAGACGACGGCAGGAATTCAATTACAGCAGTTCTACGATAACAATGCCTCAAATCAGCATTGGTCGTTTGAAGAAGTCAGTCCTCTTAACTCAGGATCAAACTACTCCATCAAGGCACGTCATAGTGGAAAAGCCCTAGATGTTGCAGGATCTAGCACTGCAAACGGTACTTACATCTATCAATGGGCGGCAGTTTCCTATGCACCCTTCCAAAAGTGGACAGCAAGTGCTCAAGGCGGCGCTACACTAGCGCTTACCAACGTGGGTTCGCAAAAGGTATTAGAGGTCGGAGGATTTGCCACGGCTGATGGTGGTAGAATTCAACAATGGCAGTGGGCAGGGCATAATTTTCAGAAATGGAGCTTAGAAGTGTCCGATCAAGATTCCGGGGGATTCTGGTATAAGCTGGTCAATGTGGGCAGTGGTAAATTAGCGGACGTATCTGGCGTCTCTGTAAGTGATGGTGCTGTTGTTCATCAATATTCATCCTGGGGTGGATATAACCAACAATGGCGCTTCACGGCCGTACCTTGATAGATCAACCATGATGCCACTTGGCGAGTGATTCTTTTCATCACCAAGTGGCACACTCAGCGTAAACCGACTTTCCACCAAAATCTTTCATAGGTTGATTGGTGAGGGAGGAGGAAAAAATCAAGGGCTGTAAGCTAGTCCCATCCCGCAGCCCATGCGGATGGTTCGAGCTTCGGCCCTCAAATTTTTGGCGACGACTAGTTCAGGACTTCAAAGAAGTAGGGGGGCGATGATAACGTGGGTGATTTTGTGAGGGGAGTTATCGGGTCGGCGGGTGTTCTTGGATGTGTTTGAGCGTGGCGTCGCGATCTGGGCCGGGCGGTAGGGTCATGGCCCACTGAGTGGCGGTGGCGGGATCGAGCGTGGAAACGGTCTCGGCGTAGCTGCGGATGGCGGCGTTTTTGGTAGGGCTGGCGGGGGTGGTGCTCAGCCATTTACCGGCGGCTGGGTAGTCGTCCGTAGTCCATTTGCGGACTAACCTGTCGATGTGCCCGACGGAGGTGGCTGCGGGGAGATTGGCGCTCATCCAGTCGATCCATGCGCCTGCGCCGTCGCTTTTTCGGAAGCTTTGAAATTCGGTTGCAAGATTTTCGAGTTCCGTCGGGCTGAATTTCTCGCGGGCGATCCACCGGGTGGCGGCGGCGTAGCCTTCGGTTTCGAGGCTCAGGGAGAGGCCGCCGATCGCACTTTTCGTTGCGGCCTCGCGTGACTTCTCGTCTGGCAAGGTGGCGAGGTAATCACGGATGGCGGTGAGAGAGGCGGAGCGCGCTACCGGTGTTTTCGGGGTATAGCCGATTTGGTAAATCACGTATGAGCTGTCCTTGAAGCTCAACTCGCCGATGGCCTTGAGGGCGAGTTGAGGGTCGCGCTCGGCAATGCTGTTTAGAATCCTCGTCTTTACAGAATCGTTGGTGAGGCCGGGGAAATTTCCGCCGTTTTTGCGCAGCCAATCAAGGGCCAGGGTCGGCTCTTCTCTGGCCCATCTGGAAAGTGCGTCGTAGGCAGGACCCTCGAAGGTTTTTTTGACGCGAAGTAGATCGCCGACCTCGGTCAAGAGGGTGACGGTGGCTTGCGGGCGGTTGTGGGCTAACTTGGAGAGACACGCACTTAGGATTTCTTGGCGGGACTCATCCGTGAGGTCCTGGGTCGCACAGACGGTGGAGAAAAAAGCCTTCAACTGCGCGGGATCCAGCGCCATCACGCGGTCCACGATTTCCTGGATACGCTGGGATTTGGCTTCCCCCGACAGGCCACTTTCCTTGGCCATGGCGAAAAAGTCGGTGGCGATGGCCGCAGCGATCGCTGACTTGTCTTTATCGCCACGCTCGCGTCCGCGTTTGGTCACCCGGCCGCCATCGCTGGGCAGTGAAGAATCTGGGGCGACGCCAAGTGTAGTGGCCTCCGCGACGAGTTTCACTTGGGCTTCGCAAGCGCTCGCTAGATCTTGGTGATTATACCAACTGAGGCCCGCCGCAGCAGTGAGGATGACGGCGGTCAGTGCTAGGGAAATTTTCATGAGCTGAGTTATTGGAGCTTTTTGAGGATTTCCACGCGGCGTGCCGGATCGGAAATCTGAGCAGCGAGACCACGGGCTGCTTCGCGGTTGTGGGTGGCAGAGTAGCTGCTGAGGAATGCGCTGAGTGTGTCGTCATTCCCACTGGCTTTGTGGTATTGGAGGGCGAGCTCAGCAGCGTCTGCGAACGTGATATTCCCGCCGTTAGCGACCGCGTCGGCGATGACTTGACCGGTGATCGTGTCGGAAGCGCCCGGTGCTTGGGCCCGGGTCCATTCTCGCACGACTTCGATGTCTGCGCGGGTGATTCTTTGGTCGAAACTGATCGCGGTGACCTTGTTCTTCGCCGCCTCGCTGGCGAAGGCAGCTCGCTCGGTGGGGGTGGCAGAGATCCGCTGTAGGAACTCCGTGAGTTGGGCGTAATTGCTGGCTCCAGCCATTTTATAGCCTTGTTTGCCGAGCAGTTTCGCTTGGTCTTGTGCCGACAGGTGGCTGCGGAGTAGCGCAACAAATCCTAACTGGTGCTCCTTCTTGATCTCTTCATCTGAATATT
>JAYUHS010000007.1:0-2797 GCA_043766715.1 Luteolibacter sp. | reverse complement strand
ACGAAGATGAAGTCTGCGTGGAGAACGAAGTTTAATAGCCCACTCATCCATTTTTATGCCAACGATTCGTATTTTATTCCTCGGTGACGTCGTCGGTGAACCCGGCCGTAAGGCGGTCATCGAACAACTGCCGCTCCTTAAACAGTCAGAAAATCTCGATTTCATCATCGTGAATGGTGAAAATTCGGCAGGCGGGAAGGGGATCACCCCGAAGATCGCGATCGATCTGCTGCGTGCCGGCGCGGCGGTCATCACCACCGGCGACCACGTCTGGGACCAGCAGGAAATCGTCGATTATTTCCCCACGGAACCACGATTGCTGCGACCGCTGAACTACCCCGAAGGCACGCCGGGTGCTGGCAGCGTGATTCTAGAAACCGCGAAAGGCCGGGTGGCGGTGATGCAGGCGCAAGGTCGCTCGTTCATCCAGCCGCCATTGGAAAATCCCTATTTAGCGGCGGAAAAAGAGGCAGATCGGCTACGGGCAAAAGGAGTTAAAGTCATCGTCATGGACTACCATGCGGAAACGACGAGTGAAAAAATCGCGATGGGTCGGATGCTGGATGGCAAGGTCTCACTCGTCGTCGGCACCCACACCCACGTCCAGACGGCGGACGAACGCATTTTCCCCGGCGGCACCGGCTACCTGACCGATGCCGGGATGTGTGGCCCGGATGAGTCGGTGCTCGGGCGCAGCATCGAGTCCGTGGTGTGGCGGTTTAAATCCGGGATGCCCACCCGTTTCCCGATCGCCAAGGGTCCCGTCAGACTCTGCGGCGTGATCGTCGAGGCGGATTTGGAAAATGGCGCGTGCCTAGCGATCAAACGGCTCTCGCTATTACTGCCGGAAGCGGCGGTTTAGGCGGTGGTGTCTCGGTCAATGAGGTCAATAACGTCCTAAAAGTCAGCAGGATTTAACCACAGATGGACAGGATGAACGCAGATGAAGAGTATGAAGTCCCATCCACCCATCAGTCCCGGAGAGATCCTATTGGAAGAATACCTCGTTCCTATGGGCATTTCCCAAAACGCCTTGGCCCGCGCCGTCACCGCCGAAGATGGGGTGGACGACATCCGCCCTCGACGCCTGTGCGGCAAACTCGACAGCTGCCAGCACAGCTTGCTCCACCGACATTTTCGCGGATTCGGCAAAACGTTCTTTTCACTGAGATTTTTTTTGACAGGGTAGCGGGTCTTGTTAATGTCCGCCCGCTCTTCCCCACATCAAGTCAGGGGTGCCGCGTCTGGTCTCGCTCTATTATGAGATTGGTCGCGGTGTTTTTGTCGGGTGAAAGGTAGGGCATTACATATCCAAATTGCTCGCGTAGCTCAGGGGTAGAGCGCATCCTTGGTAAGGATGAGGTCGGGGGTTCGAATCCCCCTGCGAGCTCCATCGGCTATCTGAAAAAATCTCAATCGTCTCAAGCAGAACAACAACCACCATGGCTAAAGAATCATTCCAGCGCAACAAGCCGCACGTCAACATCGGCACGATCGGTCACGTCGACCACGGCAAGACCACCCTTACCGCCGCCATTACCAACACGCTGGCTGACAAGGGCCTCGCGCAAAAGAAGAGCTACGCCGACATCGATGCAGCCCCCGAAGAGCGTGAGCGTGGTATCACTATCAACACCGCTCACGTGGAATATGAGACCATGAAGCGTCACTACGCTCACGTCGACTGCCCAGGTCACGCCGACTATGTGAAGAACATGATCACCGGTGCCGCCCAGATGGACGGTGGTATTCTCGTTGTTTCCGCTGCGGACGGCCCGATGCCACAGACCCGTGAGCACATCCTCCTTGCCCGCCAAGTCGGCGTGCCAGCTCTCGTTGTGTTCATGAACAAGGTTGACCTTGTGGATGATGCCGAGCTGCTCGAACTCGTTGAAATGGAAGTCCGTGACCTCCTTTCGATGTATGAATTCCCGGGCGACGACATCCCAATCGTCATGGGTTCCGCCAAGGCTGCCCTTGAGGGTGATCCTACCCAGATGGAAAACGTCATGAAACTCATGGACGCCGTGGATGCCTACATCCCTGAGCCTGAGCGTCCGATTGACAAAACCTTCCTGATGCCGATCGAAGACGTGTTCTCGATCGAAGGTCGTGGAACCGTTTGCACCGGTCGGATCGAGCGCGGTATCGTCAAGAAAATGGAAGAAGTCGAAGTCGTCGGCATCCGCGACACGCAGAAGACGACCGTCACCGACATCGAAATGTTCCGCAAGCTGCTCGACGAAGGTCGCGCAGGTGATAACGTCGGTCTCCTCGTCCGTGGTCTCAAAAAGGACCAAGTCGAGCGTGGTCAAGTCATCGCCAAGCCAGGCACCGTCAAGGGTCATACCATCTTCAAGTCGGAAATCTATGTTCTTTCGAAAGAAGAAGGTGGTCGCCACACTCCATTCTTCTCGAACTACCGCCCGCAGTTCTACTTCCGCACCACGGACGTGACCGGTAGCATCAAGCTTCCAGAAGGTGTCGAAATGGTGATGCCAGGTGACAACATCAACCTCGAGGTTGAGCTGATCACCCCGATCGCGATGGAGCCGACCATGCGTTTCGCGATCCGCGAAGGTGGCCGCACCGTCGGTGCAGGCCGGGTGGGCGAGATCATTAAGTAAGTTTATGCAACGAGGCATCCAGCGGTTCGCCGCTGGACTGCCAGACTCCGGGGCATCCCGCCTTAAAACGG
This sequence comes from Luteolibacter sp., assembly GCA_043766715.1. Classification (GTDB taxonomy): domain Bacteria; phylum Verrucomicrobiota; class Verrucomicrobiia; order Verrucomicrobiales; family Akkermansiaceae; genus Luteolibacter. The sequence goes on along the minus strand of JAYUHS010000007.1, from coordinate 99 downwards.
GATGCCCCAAAGTCGCCTCAAAACGGAAGTAGCTCAATTGGTAGAGTAGCGGTCTCCAAAACCGTTGGTTGTGGGTTCGAGTCCCACCTTCCGTGCCAT
>JAYUHS010000006.1:0-43209 GCA_043766715.1 Luteolibacter sp. | reverse complement strand
GCATCGCGCTCTCCGGGACGTCGCCTTTTTCCCATTTTTTCATGTAGCCGAGGACATGGCTGGCGAGGGCTCCGTAGGGATACTGGCGTTGTGGGCGGAGACTTAGATAGACTCCGGGCAGGTCGAGATTGTGCTCCGCGAATTTTGCGAAATCTTCATAGGTGAGATCGGAGCGGTAGCTGAATGGGACGAGGCCGCCGTGGGTGAGGAAATGGGTGCGAAGATCGCTGGCCTTATACGGTTTGAAGAGATTGAGCTTGGGGTCTGCGAGCACGCTAAGGGTGCTTTCCTTGACGATGGTATCGATGTCTTTTTCCGATTTCCTGCGCGGGAGGCCCTTTTCCGTGGTGAACCGGTCGAGATGAGGATCGTCCAGATGCTGGGTGAGATAGGCTTGGCGGATCTCGTCGAGATTGAAGGAGACCTCGTAGTTACGGATATTTCGGGCGAGGGTAACGCCGTTGCGATCAGTGATTTCCCCGCGGATGCCGGGTTCGCGGACGGTGACGGTGCGATTTCCGGGCACCAGTTGCAGGAACTCATCGCGGCGGACGATTTGGAACTCATGCAGCCGTGACAACAACGCCCCGAAGCCGACGAGCACGAGGGCTGTCAGCAAATAGAGCCGGAGTCGGTAGCTGGGTTCCATGGGTCAGTAAGTGCGGCGGCGTTTGCGGCCTGCTTCGGGATTGATCGAGTGGTCGCAGGCCCTAGCGATGCGGAACAGCAACCAGAAAATGAGTGGGGAAAACAACATGGTCAGGAGCGAGGTGAACAGCATCTGCATCGCGGTGGCCTTGGAGAGGACGAATTCCCCGCGGACGAAGTTGATAATGGCATACTCGGCAGCGAGGTAGAGGACGATGGCGATGCCGGAAAGTAAGGCGGAAAACTGCCATTTGCCTTGTTTGAAAAGCGGCTGGATACCCTGCATCAGGAAGCCCATGGCGGCAAACAAGAAGATCGAGTAACCGAAGCGCAGTGACTCGACTTGCTGGGTGTAAACTTCCGGGTCCCCACCATGCGGGCCGAGCCAGCAATGGGCGTCCCAGAAGAATCCGCCGATGAAGGCGAGCAGCAACATCGTCGGCTGACCGACCGTGACGGCCGCACAGAGGAAGACCAGCTGCACCAGCAGAATCCGCGAATGGTGAATCCCGGTAAACGCCGGTAAGAACTGCTGGATCACGAAGGACGCCAGCAGTAACAGGATGGTGATGAACGAGTAACGGATCACGAACGGGTCAGGGAGTATCGGCAGAGAGCACGACGAAAACCGTGCCTAGATCCGCGAAGTTCACCGAGGGCCGGACGAGAGCTTCGGAATCCAGCGCGCCTTTTTCGACGGAATCGATGGTTCCAAGTAAAATATTTGCCTGGAAGATTCCTCCCCGGCCGGTGGTGAAAACTTTTTGACCTTTTCGCAGCGCGGCATCCGTGGACAGAAACCGCAGGCGGAGCAGGGGATTCCCATCGAAACGACCGCGCTGGCCGCTGAGGATACCGACTTCCGGTGAGCCTTCGACCCGAGCGGAAACTTGGCATTTTTCGTCGGTGAGGAGCAGCACGGATGAGCGGTTCTGGTCCTTATAAATCCGGTCGATTTTCCCGACGAGGCCCTCATTTGAAAGCACGGCGAGCTGGGTGCCGATGCCGCGCTCCTCGCCGGCGTCGATGTCCACCGTCTGCCACCATGTCGTCGGGTGGCGGCGGATCACCTTGGCGGCGGCGACGTTGAAATTCGTGGTTTTCTTGAAATCTAAAGCATGTCGGAGTTGGGCGTTTTCCCGTTCCAGATCGCTGTAGAGAGAGTTCTTTACGCGCAGAGCACAGAGTTCGGAGTGGGTCGCCTCCAGCTCGATTTCAAGCGCCTTTGAGTGCTTGGTCTCGGTGAGGAAGGCCCGGGCTTGGGTCTCCATTTTCGACCCCGATTTGAGAAACGGAGCCATCGCGGAAAAGTAAATTTCCTGCACCTCACGGACGGCGCGGTCACTTTGGGTAAATGCCCAGACGGCTCCTCCGAGGAAGAGCAGCAGGGCGATGAGATTGAGCGGCTTCATGGCCGGGTTCGGTGGGGATGAGGCCGGTGATTACCGGTCCGAGTTCGCGACCCGCTTCAGCAGCGACAGCTCCTGAAGCGCCTTACCCGTGCCCTCGGCCACGGCGCTGAGGGGGTCCTCGGCGATGTGGACTGGCAGCCCAGTTTCCTCACGCAGCAGGCGGTCGAGTCCTTTGAGTAAGGCCCCTCCACCGGCAAGAACGATTCCTCGATCGACAAGGTCCGAGGCGAGTTCGGGCGGGCAGCGTTCGAGAGTGGTGCGGACGGCGTCAACGATGGTGCTGAGCGGATCCGCCATGGCCTCGCGGATTTCCTGCGAGGTGATAGTGATGGTTTTCGGAAGTCCGGCGACGAGGTCGCGGCCTTTGACCTCCATGGTCAGCTCCTTGGGTAGAGGAGCGGCGGAACCGAGACGGATCTTGATGTCTTCCGAGGTGCGTTCCCCGATCATCAAGTTGTAAGCCCGCTTCATGTATTGGATGATCGCTTCATCCAACTCATCCCCAGCGGTGCGGACACTGCGGGCGTAAACAATGCCGGAGAGCGAAATCAGTGCGACTTCCGTAGTGCCACCACCGATGTCCACAATCATATTTCCCGAGGCCTCCTGCACCGGCAGGCCGACGCCGATCGCCGCGGCCATGGGTTCCTCGATCAAGTAAACTTCGCGGGCTCCCGCTTGTAGCGCGGACTCGCGGACCGCGCGGCGCTCGACCTCGGTGATGCCGGATGGGATGGCGATGAGCACCCGCGGATTCGACCGGCGGCCCTTGTTTACCTTTTTGATGAAGTGGCGGAGCATCGCTTCCGTGACTTCGAAGTCGGCGATGACGCCGTCTTTCAGTGGGCGGATCGCGACGATATTGCCCGGCGTCCGGCCGAGCATCCGCTTGGCATCGTCGCCCACGGCGAGCACTTCGTTGGTGCCAGCCTTGACGGCGACGACGGATGGCTCACGGAGAACGATGCCGTGGTCCTTGACGTTGATCAGCGTATTTGCAGTGCCTAAATCGATGCCTATATCATTGGAAAAGAAATTTCCGAAAAGCTTTTTGAACATGGATCGTGTTGAAAATGAAAGAGTAAGTGGGAAAATGGTGGCATTCTCGTGGAGCCGGACGACAATCGATTATGGCGAGCTTGCCATGACAATAACGAAGCCGTCAGCCCGGTGCTGTTAAGAGAATGTGAAAAGGTCGGCATTCACTGCCATCAGGTCAAGCGGGAATCCTTGTTCCTCGTCGCCGCTACCGGCGTTCCACATGCTTGGATTTCAATGCGCTGCGAGCACCGGTCCCACCGCCGCGTGGCGAGTCAGGAATTCGTCCGCCATCGCGCCGTAAGCCTGTGCTCCGAGACCGGCGGCGTCGTGCTCGAAGATGGTTTTCCCATGACTTGGCGCTTCCCCGATCCGGATCGTCCGAGGGATCATGGTCGCATACATTTGATCCGGGAAATAGTTTGCAACCTCCTCCACGACTTGCCGTGACAGCAGCGTGCGGCCATCATACATGGTCATGACTATCCCCTCGAGTCTGAGGCCCGGATTCGCGTCTGACCCACGGATCTGGTCGATGACGTGGACGATTTTCGCCAATCCCTCGAGTCCGAACCACTCGCATTGCAGCGGGATTAGGATTTCATCCGCGGCGGCCAAAGCTGAAGTCATCAGCACCCCCAGCGACGGCGGAGTGTCGAGGATGCAGTATTCGAAAAGGTCGTTTGGCTTGAGCCCTTGGAGGATGTTTCTCAAACGAGTGAGATGGTCGTCGCTGCGAGCCAGCTCGATTTCCACTCCCGCGAGGTCCATTTCTGAAGGGATGAGTGAGAGATTCTCACGTCCGGTCGCCATGATTTGTTGGTGGACCGTCGCCTCTTTCATCAGCACCGGATACATGCTGCTGCCATCCGCCACTTCCATTCCGAGGCCGCTGGTGCAGTTCGCTTGGGGGTCGAGATCGACCAGTAGCACCCGCTGGCCGCGCATCGCGAGGGCGGCGGAGAGATTCAGGGCAGTGGTGGTTTTACCCACGCCGCCCTTTTGATTGGCGATGGCGACGACTTTCATGTGGGGAAAATGGAATCTAGAACGCCAGCACTCTCCCGGCTGGCCTTGCCACTGGCAATCAAAACCGCAGACCGGATGAAATTCACCGGCGGCGCACCATGCACAGCAGCCCACCGAGCGCCGCCAGCAGCAGTGCGCTAGGCTCCGGCACCGCCGTGATGCCGGTATTGGCGGAAATCCACGAGTGAAATTGCTGTAAATCCACCGCCCCACTCAGCCCGCCATACTTCGAGTTACTCGTCTCCAACGAAACGTATCCCGAGTAGCTATTGATCCCGATGAGGTAGCGGATTCCGCCCACGGTCACGAAAACTCCGCCGCCGCTGTCGCCGGGGGCCACGGCACCTTCCAGACGAGTGGCCACCGGGTTCGAGTCTTGGCGATTGCTCGTGCCCGTCGGATTGTCGAAATCCGAGACGAACGAGGTGTTGGTGAGTCCGTATTGTTCCCCGTAAAATTCGATGGTGTTCGTAAAAGCACGCCGATCAATGAGTGACGAATCCGCCCCCGTCAGCCCAGTTCCGGTAAATCCAGTGCCGACGTAAGTCGCCTCTTTTCCCAAAATCGAGGTGCCCGGGTCGAATCGGAACATCTCTGCAGAATTTACCCCCGTGACTGGCGTGGAGAGGTAAAGCAGCCCGATGTCATACGAGTAAGAAGGTCCGGACTCAGAGTAGCTTGGGTGCAGTATCGTGCTCTGGACTGCGTAATTCACGCCACCCACACGGAAAGTTCCACCCGTTTCCTTGCCACGGGACACATGACCCGCCGTCAGCACCCAGCGATCGGAAATCATCACGCCCGAGCCGTTAGTGCCTGAGCCAGAGCTCGTCACTTCGCCGACCATCGGATAGAGTGCCGCCTCGTTTTTATAGCGCTGCGGGTCCACCGTGTGGAGGATGGTGGATGCTCCTGCCATGCAGGCTGTCGCAACGATTCCCAGAAAAACGATGGCGAGTAAATTCACTCGCAAGCCTTACCGGTGAATCGCAGATTCTATCAAGTTAAATCAAGTGACGGATTGGATGCGCTCCTTGACCCGTTTTTTAACAAACGCGAACGCCGCTCAACCCTCGCCACTTCCTGCCAACTTCGGCGGGATGAGATAGACCAGAACCCCTTGCCGCGATGGCGGGGAAATCTCAAGACAGGCGAGAGTGCCTTTTTTCACATCGATCACGCCGCCCTGAGTTCCGAGAATCCACTCGATCAGTTGGGAAAAATCCGGTTCGTGGCCGACGATGGCGACGCGTTTGAAATCGCGGAAAGCGGCCAATTCTGCGAGTGCCAACTCCGGCGACATCCCGCAAGCTAACCACCCTTGGATGATCGCGCCGGGTATTTCTGCGGTCTGACAAAATTCCTCAGCCGTCTGGCGGGCGCGAATGAGTGGGCTGCTTAGAACGATCTCAGGAAGAACCCCTGCCGCCTTGAGCAGCGTCGCGGCCCGTCGAGATTGCTCCCTGCCGCGCTCCACGAGTGCCCGGGAAAAATCCCCGTCGCGGTGCGTGTTCTCGGCTTTTCCGTGGCGCAGGAGGATGAGTTCCATTTTTAAAAAAATCGCGTCGATCTCACATCGTCATCCCACCATCCACCGCGAAGACTTGGCCGGTGATGTAGCGGGCATCCTTACTTGCGAGAAATGCCACCACCGCAGCGATGTCTTGGGTCTCGCCGAAATGGCCAAGCGGGATTTTTTCGACGACGGCTAGCTTCTGCGCTTCCGTGAGCTCGTCCGTCATGTCGGTTTTCGTGAAGCCGGGTGCCACGGCATTGCAGGTGACTTGGCGACCCGAAAGCTCGCGGGCGATCGATTTCGTGAAACCAATCAGGCCGGCCTTGGACGCGGAATAGTTCGCTTGGCCTGCATTACCGATCAGGCCGACGACCGAAGCGATGTTGATAATCCGGGCGTCCTCAGCCTTCATCAGCGGTCGCATGAAGGCTTTCACGGTGTTGAATGCCCCTTTTAAATTCGTATCGAGCACCGTGTCCCAGTCCTCCTCTTTCATCCGCATCAGCAGACCATCGCGGGTGACTCCGGCATTGTTCACCAAGATGTTCACCGCGCCGAGTTCCTCGCCGATTTTCTTCGCCAGCTCTTGCACGGCGGTATGATCTACGACGTCCACGGCGTAGGCGGTGCAGCTTCCGGGGAAATCTGCGTTGATGTCCGCAGCCGCTTTTGCACAACTCGATTCACTGCGGCTGACCACGGCGACTTTCGCGCCCTCTGCCGCTAGAGTCCGGGCGATTTCCTGACCAATTCCACGACCACCCCCGGTGACCACGGCTACCTTGTTGGTAAAACGTAACATGGCCGGAACGTGGCGAAAGGCGGGGGCAGGTGTCAATTCCAGCGATGTACGAAGAATTTACCGGAAAACCGCCCGCACCATCCGACTCAGCAACCGGAAAATCACCAAGATCACCCCCATCACCACGCCGACGGTGAGTAAGAGCAGCACTCCCACCGTCCCGAGAATCACCCAGAGCGGCCACCAGCGGCGATCTAGGCGGCGGATCCGGCCCAGCCATTTCTGCCATTTTTGCCAGTCCTGCGACTGCCAGTGCGGTAGTGGTCGCGGCTTGGCTTCCTCGGCGGGCCGAAAATTCGCTGGTGGTGGTGATCCGTCGATTTCGACGATCTCGACTTCGATGGTTTGAGATGGGTGCGTCATTACTTTCCTAAGTTCGAAAGTTCCCTCCCGTCTCCGGTGGTGCAACGCGAATTCTTGGCGGTGGAAATAAACCACTGCATTCCAACATCGGAAAAAGGGAGTGACATTACGAAGCTGAAAGATTGCCAGGGCGGAATCCGCTCCTTAATCTCGCGGAAATGTTGATGGGTGATACGTTACGAGCCGCGTCTGGCTGGATAGAACTCGGCTTGGCAGACGAGGCGCTTTATGAGCTCGAGGTGCTGCCATTGGAGGTGCAAATGATGCGGGAACCGCTGCAACTGAAGCTGATGGCGCAAATGGAGTGCGAGCAGTGGAATGCGGCCTCTGAAACGGCGCGGTTGCTCTGTTTGGACGCGGAGGAAGAGCCGGAGTTTTTCTTGCGAGCGGCTTACTGTCTGCATGAAACGGGCGACACGCTGGCCGCTTGTAACCAACTGCTGCGCGGACCGAAGGCGTTGTTTGAAATGGCGATTTTTCATTACAATCTCGCCTGTTATTTATGGACGCTGGGCGAAGGGCCACGAGCGAGGAGTCATCTCAAGCAGGCGATCGACTTGGATGAGACGTTTCTCGCAGAGGCGAGGGAAGACCGCGATTTGGCGGGGATCGAGCTGCCGTGATCGCTTAGAAAACCTCGATTTTCACGCCGTCGCGACTACGGAGGGATTGGCGCAAGTCGGCGATGGCTTGGCGGCGCTTGATGGCTTGGAGCGCGGCGAGGATTTCGGGTTTCGCTTGCTCGAAGCTGCGTGGCTCGGCGGGTTTGTGCGCGGTGATTTCCACTAAATGCCAGCCGAGCTTGGTCTGAACAAGGGCAGGGCGGTGGAGTTCCATGGAGAAGGCGGGCGCGGCGAAATCTGCGGGAAGGCGGTCGCGGGTCATCCAGCCGAGTTCGCCACCGTGGTCATTACTGGCTGGGTCCTCGCTGATCTCTCGGGCGAGTGTGGCGAAGTCGCTTTGATTTGCCGTGAGGGCGGCGAGTGCAGCAGTGAGCTTTTGCTTCGCCTCTTCCGGCGGGTGGTCGAGGGTGGGCAGGAAAATGTGGCGGACTTGGATGCGCTCGGGCTGGGAAATGGACGCGTGGTTTTGGTCGAACCATTTTTGCGCTTCCTCCTCAGTGACGGTGATGGCTGGGGCGATGCGTTGTTCGATGAATTTTTCCTGTTGAATCTGAGCGGCAAGGCGAGTGCGGAGGGCGTCCTCGGTGGCGATGCCTTGGGATTTCATCGCGGTTTCGAGGGCTGATTTTGTCTCAAAACGGCTGGCGAAACGAGCGAGGCGTTCGTCGATTTCTGCAGGACTGACGCTGGCTTGGGCCTCGCTACGGAGTAATTCGTGGTCGATGAGTTCCTCCAGTGCGGCGTCGCGGGCGAGTGCGAGTTCGGCGGGGGTAAGAGAAACGGCGGATTTCCCTGCGAGCCAGAGTTGCTCATCGAGTGCGCGTTCAAGCTGGCTGTGGGTGATCGGCTGGCCAGCGATGCGGGCGGCGAGATTTTTCTGGAATTTCAGCGGGGGGAAGAATGAGAAATAAATCAATAAGCTGCCGATCCCCAAGAGGATGGCAGCAGGGAGAGTTCTACCCGAACGACTCATGAGCAGCCTCGGACTTTAGCGGATCTCGACGGTGGTGCCGGGGCGGATGAGGGTGGGCAGGCGGACCGCGTCCCAATTCGCCATGCGGATGCAGCCGTGGCTACGGGCGCGGCCGATGGTTTCTGGGCTGGGGGTGCCGTGCATGCCGATGCCGGGGCGGGAAAGGCCACACCAGAAGATGCCGACGGGGCTGTTCGGGCCGGGCGGGATGTCGAGGGATTCGGAGTCGGCGCTGCGTTTCCCGGTGTCGAGGAGTTTCTGATCGTAGCGCCAGTTGGGTAGCTCGACGGAATTTCTGACCTCCCAAGTGCCGTAGCGAATGAACTTGGGCTGGCCGGGAGTGATGGGAAACGAGGCGATGAGGCCCTTGTTCGCACGGGCGACCGGGGTGACGGAAGTAGCGCCCGGCTCGGCGATGACCAATGCGGCGGGCGCGGCCTCGAAGATGCGGACCTGATTGATTTTGGTGTCCACCACGGCGTGGCGCTGGCTCATGGCGGGGTCTGCTTTATAAATGGCACCGGTGAGGGACTCGATGGTGAACGGGGTGATGTTCGGGACGATGACGGTGTCGCGGGCCTTGAGGTTGTTGATTTTCGAATTTCCGTTCAGGAGGACGAGGTAGGGCACATCGCAGTGGTAGCGCTCGGAAATGAACTCGGCGACACTGCGGTAGCTCATACGTTTGCGTTTCGCTTGTTGGGAAACTTTGGTCGGCAGGCTGCCGTCCACCCATTGTTTGACGAAATCTGGGACGATGGCGACGGCCAGTGGATTCGGCACGGCTTGGCGGGCGGCGGTGTTGACGGCGACCCAGTCGAGGATCGGGTGGCCGTTGACTTCATTCCAAGATTGGACGGCGAGTTCCGTGAAACGACCGGGGCGACCATCGACGATGCCGGGACCGAATTTCGCGTTATCCAGGAAAATTTGTAATCGCAGCGCGTCGTCGCCGGTGGGTTTGACATCGAGCGGGGTAGGGGCGGAGACGCTGGCGATGGGAGTGGCCTTGACGACGGGTGGCGGGGTCGGAGCGACCGGAGCTGCCGGTTTCACCGGCACGACGGGCTCGCCTTCACCGGCGGGCACCGAGTTCAGATCCTCATCTCCGCCGAGCGGCAGGGCACGGAGCACCGGGCGGGAAGGCGGCGGGGTAGGGGCAGTTTCCTGCTGGGCAGTGGCAAGCGGGGCGAGAACGAGGAAAGCGGAGGAAATGTGACGGAACATGGCGGAGGTGGGGTGAAAATTTACGCAGGAACGGCGGCGAAGGCTTCGAGCCGGCCAGCGATGGCGGCGGGAACGACGGCGGTGACGAGGATATCGTCCCCTTCGTAGTCCGTCGAGAGCACTTTGGCATCGCGATGGAGCAGGCTGACGAGATCGGCGCGGTTTTGCGGGATGCGGTATTCCTGACGACGGACGCGGGCGGCGAGCACTTGGCTGCATTGGCGGAGTAGCTCCTCAAGACCGAGTCCGGTGACGGCGGAGGTGTGCAGCGCGTCTGGAAATTTCCGCTCCAGCGCGGCCAGTTCCTCGGGGTCGGTGACGCGGTCGATTTTATTGAGGATGGTGATGATCTGTTTGTCGGCGGCGCCGAGTTCCGCGAGGACCTGGAGGGTGGTGTCGTGGAAGCGCTGAATTTCTGGTGCCGTGGCATCCATGACGTGGATCAGGAAATCCGCGAGTGCTGCTTCCTCGAGCGTCGCCTTGAAAGCCTCGACCAAGCGGTGAGGAAGATTTCTCACAAATCCCACGGTGTCAGTGATCAGCAACGGCTGGCCATCTGGCAGCTCGATGCGGCGGGTGGTGGTGTCGAGCGTGGCGAAGAGCATGTCCTTCGCCATCACCTCGGCGCCGCTGAGCTTGTTGAGCAGGGTGGATTTCCCGGAATTTGTATAGCCGACGATGGCAGCGTGCGGCGTCTCGAATTTTTCCCGCTCCTTGCGCTGGGTCTTGCGCTGCTTGCGGACGAGTTCGATTTCGCGCTTGGCACGGTCGATGACTTGGTAGGCCAGCCGCCGGTCGATCTCGATTTGTTTCTCACCCATCCCACGCGAGGCACCGCCGCCCGCACCACCGCCGGAGCCAGCGGACTCACGGTCGAGGTGGCCCCACATCCGCGCCAACCGCGGCAGAGCATATTGCATTCGAGCGAGTTCCACTTGCAGGCGGGCTTCCCGGGTCTGGGCACGTTTGGCGAAAATATCGAGAATCACCTCCTCGCGGTCGATCACGCAAAGGTCGGCAAGTCGTTCCCACTCGCGTTGTTGGGAAGGGGCGAGGCCGTTATCGATGACGATGACGTCGCAGTCATGAGCACGGGCCAGCGCGACCATTTCATCCGCCTTGCCGGTGCCGCAGAGGAATTTCTTGTGCATTTCGCGGCTGCGGTAGAGCACCGACTCGACGACTTCCACGCCGAGGGTTTTCACGAGCTCGCCGAGTTCTTCGAGCAGGGATTCGGATTCCGTCGCCTCACGGGCATCAAAGTAAAAACGCACCAGCAAGGCGCGCTCGATCATGTCAGGCTTCTCTCGGACTTCGAACATCTGCGGAAGCGTTACCACTGATGCCTCGCCGCGACCATGGGAAATTTCCCCCACCGCCAACTCGGCTGAAACGGCGATTTCTCACCTCGTTCCCGTTTCAACTCTTGCCCGTCACCCGCCCGCCCACTAATCCCATCTCCGACATGAGTGAAGCCGTCACCCCGCAGCCGCCGCAGAATACCGAAGCCGAACTGATCGCCGTCCGCCGCGATAAGCTCGGAAAACTCCGCGATCTCGGGATCGATCCGTATGGGGCGCGTTTCGAGGTCTCGGTGACGCCTGGCGAACTCCACGCAAATTTCGAGGAAGGCAAACAAGTGAAAGTCGCCGGTCGCATCACCGCCCTGCGCGACATGGGGAAATCCTGTTTTTTTCAGCTCTCCGACGTCCTCGGTAGCATCCAAGGCTACATGAACATCAAGGCGCTGGATGAAACCGGAGCCGCCGCATGGAAGTGCCTCGACCGCGGCGACTGGATCGGCATCGAGGGCGAAACTTTCCTCACCAAGACCGGCGAACCGACCGTAAAAATGGAGAAATTTACCGTGCTCTCCAAGTCGCTCCGCCCCATGCCCGACAAGTGGCACGGCGTGGCGGACCGCGAGATTAAGTACCGCAAACGCCACCTCGACCTGATGGGAAATGCCGACAGCGCCGCGATTTTCGTCAAGCGCTCGCTGATGATCGCCGAGATCCGCCGCTTCCTCCAAGATCGGGGATTTCTCGAAGTGGAGACCCCGATGCTCCACGACATCGCCGGCGGGGCGGCTGCCCGGCCATTCGAGACCTTTCACAACGCCCTCGGCATGCCGCTCACGCTGCGGATCGCGCCGGAGCTTTTCCTCAAGCGGCTGCTCGTCGGTGGTTTTACGAAAATTTTCGAACTCAACCGCAGCTTCCGCAACGAAGGCATTTCCCGCCGCCATAATCCGGAATTCACCATGCTCGAGGCCTACTGGGCATTCTCCGACTTCGAGGAAATGGCGGATCTCGTTGAGGAACTCACCTGCCACCTCGCCGAGAAATTCTGCGGCGGCCTCCAAATCGAGCACAAGGATGAGGACGGCAATGTCACCCGCACTATCAACCTCGCCCGGCCATGGAAACGCGAGAGTTACCACACCCTCATCGCAGCCGCGGCTGGAGCTAACTTCTTCACCACCGACGCCGCCGGACGCCGCGAACGCTGTGAGAAACTCAACGTGCAGATTTCCGAAAACATGGCCGACCACGAGGTTATCCAGCAGGTTTTCGAAAAACTGGTAGAAGAGAAGACCTTCGATCCCTGCTTCGTCACCCGTGTCTCCAGCGAACTCGTCCCGCTCGCCAAGGTCAGTCCCGGCGGCAATACCGTGGAGGTTTACGAACTCATCATCAACGGCCAAGAGATTTCCCCTGGCTACTCCGAGCTCAACGATCCCGACGTCCAGCGCCAGCGGCTCGAAGCTCAGTCCGGCGAGGAAACCCAAAAAGTGGATTACGATTTCATCGAAACCCTCGAGTGCGGCATGCCACCAGCCGGCGGCATCGGCATCGGTCTCGACCGCCTTTGCATGATGCTTACCGGCGCCCCGACCATTCGCGACGTGGTGCTTTTTCCACTGCTGAAGCGGAAAGACTGAGGGTAACTCGGAAATTTCAAGACAGCGTAGACGCTTGGCCCCTCGACATTTGACAAATCATCTGTCAAATAGGGATATGCAAACTAACGTCAGCACGCTTTTGCGTGAATTCCCAAAAATCCGCAAGGCGGCGATGGCGGGTGAGGAGGTGATCATCGTGACTCGCGAGGGGAACTTGCGACTCACTGCGGTAGATCGGCCGGGTGCCTCCATCATTGGGTGTATGAAAGGCATGGTGCTTTTTTCGGCAGATGACCTCGACCAACCCACCACCACCGACGATGAATGGAGGCCGTCACTGTGAGGTATTGTCTCGATACACATGCGGTAATTTGGTCGGTGACGGATGATACTCGGCTCGGCGCCCAAGCTCGTGGAGCGATCTCGGGAGTTGCAAAAGGGAACTTGCTGATTGCTGATACCGTGCTTTTGGAAATTTCGATGCTTTTGAAAAAGGGTAGGATTGTCGTGGCGGGTGAAGGGATGGCATTCCTAGCCCGGGTGGAAGAGCTGTTTGAGATCGTCCCAATCAACGCCCGAATCGCCGATCTTGCGGCTCGATTGGATCTTCCCCACGGAGACCCATTTGACCGCGTCATCACCGCCACCGCAAAGGTGCATAGTATCCCACTTTTGACCCGTGATCGGGCGATCACAGATTCAGGAGTGGTGGAAATCATCTGGTGATCAGTGGGCGGACTTTCCATGAAATCGATCTTGCTGTTCTTTTCTGTCGTTGTCGTGGGTGTTGCGGCCGAGCTGCCGATGGCTGGGTTGATGCTTGATTTGGATGCGGCGAAGGGACTGACGATGGAAGACGGCGACCGCGTGGCTGCTTGGCGTAGTGAAGTTCCGGGAGAAGCGCCGCGAGATTTCATCAAGCGCGACCTCGGCCGTGAAGTCGCCGGGTCCGGCCGCCCTCAATGGCGCAAGGCTGTGGCGGAACTCAACGGCAAGCCTGCGTTGGTTTTCCGGCAACAGGAGTTGTGCTGCTTGGATGAGGACCATTTCGACGCACTCACCCAAGGCTCAGGGAATACATGGATCGCGGTGCTCGCCGTCCACCCGCAACGGGTGGGAGTGAAAGACGTCAATTCATTCTTCGGCAATCTCCGGAACGGCGAAAAATACGAAGGTCTCTGGGGCGGCCTCGATGATGATAACACGCCATGGTGGGGCGGTCGTAACGGGTTGACCTTCGGCCGCTTCGATGCGAACAACCCGCGTCTCGCCGGGCCGCAGTTGGAAATCGGTAGGTTTTATTGGGTGGCCGGGCGGATGGCTGCGGGCCAAGGCTCGGTAACGGTCGAGTTTTTTGTCAACAGCGCCATACCCGCTGCGAGCGCGATTTTTCCCGTCAATCCCAAGGCAAATCCATCGCGAATGGCGATCGGTCAGGAGCGCGATGCCATTGAGCATCCGGGGATGGAGTCGTTCGACGGAGAAATCGCCCGTTTCCTAATCTGGCGCAGACCGCTGACCGATGCGGAAATGCAAGCGGCGCTGGTCCATCTCAAGGCGGTGTATGGCTTGCGCCCGCCCGCTCGGCTCAAGTGAGTTCGAGCGCGAGATAGGCTTCGATTTCCCGCGACGGATCGTGGGCACGCATCAGGGCCTCGCCGATTAGCACCGCATTTGCCCCGGCTTCGAGCGCTCGGCGAGCGTCCTCGGGCGACTTAATCCCACTTTCAGAAACTAGCAGAACATCGTCCGGCACTTCCTCCGCCAGAATCTCGGTGGTGGCGAGATCGACGACGAAGGTTTTGAGATTCCTGTTATTCACGCCGATGAGATCCGCTCCGAGCGCGAGGGCTCGCTCCATTTCCCGCAGGTCGTGGACTTCCACGAGGACGTCGAGCTGGAAGGATTTCGCCTCGTCGTAGAGATGGCGCAGCGCGGCGTCATCCAGCGCCGCGACGATGAGCAGAATGGCATCCGCGCCAGTGACGACGGCTTCGTGGATTTGCACCTCGTGGATGGTGAAGTCCTTGCGCAGGAGCGGGGCGGCGGAGAACTTGGAAATTTGGGATAAATAGCTGAGCGAGCCTTGGAAATATTTCTCATCCGTGAGGATCGAGAGGCAGGAAGCACCGCCTTCGAGGTAACGCTTCGCTTGGCGAACGGCGTCGAAGTCGGGATCGATCAGCCCGACGGACGGCGACGCTTTTTTCACTTCTGCGATGACTCCGAGTCGCCCCGGTCCGCGGTCGAGAGCGGCACGGAAGCCGCCGAAATCGTTGCGCTGCAGGGCTGCGGCACGCAACAGCGCCGCGCGGGGCATCAGGGCGGCAACCTCGTGGTGTTTGGTGGCGATGATTTCTGCGAGCTTGTCGGACATGGTATGCGGGAAAGGAAACTCACGCCCGGCGAAATGAACATGGAAAATTTGCTAATTTTGGCTTGCCCGACATCCGCGCCCATGTAGAAAGCCCCGGACGCGTTCGACGACGCGGGCGTAGCTCAGTGGTAGAGCGCCACCTTGCCAAGGTGGATGTCGTGAGTTCGAATCTCATCGCCCGCTCCAACTTTTTTTGGACCCCGTCCCATTCTTTAATTGCCCATGTTCGTCTGGTCGAAACTCTCCGGTGCTCAGTGGATGGATGCTTGGGAAGAACGATTTGCCGGGAATCCGAACTTGGTGATCGAGATGGTCAAAGGTGGAAAATCCATCCGAATCCAAGTCTTTTGTAATTCTCAAACGGAAGCCAACGCGATTGTGGCCCTCTTCGGCGGCAGTGTCCGAAAAATGGCAAACGCCGAGTGGAATAAGCCGGTCGCAGCGCCACGTCCGGTCAAGGTCCGGGATGTTTTCGTCCTCACCGCAGAGAGTCGCCCCAAGGAACTCGCCGCTCTAAAGGTGGCGAATCCGAAGCGCGAAATCATCGTCATCCCGCCAGAAATGGCGTTTGGAACTGGTGATCACGCGACGACCTCGACTTGCCTACGACTGCTGGTGGACGTGGCCAGAGCGCGGAAAGGCACCGACTGGACCGTGGCAGACATCGGCACCGGCACCGGAGTTTTAGCGATCGCTGCGAGAAAACTCGGCTCGGGTGAGACCTACGCCTGTGACTTCGACCCCTTCGCCGTCGCCGTCGCTGTGCGTAATTGCCAACGCAATGCCACCCCAGAAATCCAAATGGCCGAGCAGGACGTCTTGCTGTGGAAGCCTCGGGAAAAAGGCTACGACGTGGTTCTAGCAAACCTATTTTCCACCGTTCTCATTGCTGCTTGGCCAATCATCGCGAAATCGCTCGCGCCCAAGGGGGATTTGATCGTTTCCGGCATACTCGCCGCACAGGGCTGGGACGTTTTTAAAGCCGCAGCGGGCAGCGGGCTGGGCTTCACCAAGGTCGTCCGAAAAGGAAAATGGGTGACCGCACACGGCGGGCATTTAGTGGATTTGATCGCAGAGTAGTGGCACCCCTCAGCGCGGGCAACCTATCGTCTGGGATCTTGGATCGCACCTCAAACTGCGTCTTCTGCGGTGGAAAGCCTCTACCTAACGCAATCATCTAGAAGGATACCAACCACAGATTACACAGAGTCCACAGACAGGAAAATAGACCTTCAAGTTGACTCAACCCAGCCCCGCCCGGCCGCTTGGTCGTCCCCACTTCGCCGCCGGGTAGGTTCCACCTCACCACCAAGTAGGTCCCACTTAGCCACCGGGTAGCTCCCACCTCACCACCAAGTAGGTTCCACTTCGCCACCAAGTAGGTCCCACTTCGTCACCGGGTAGGTTCCACCTCACCACCAAGTAGGTCCCACTTAGCCACCGGGTAGGTCCCACCTCGCCACCAAGTAGGTTCCACTTCACCACCAAGTAGGTCCCACATCGCCGCCGAGTAGGTCCCAATTCACCACCAAGTAGGTCCCACGTCGTCGCCGGGTAGGTCCCACTTCGTCACCGAGTGGGTTCCACTCGCCGAAAACCCGCTTCCAATATACTCCCCATCAACCCTTTACGCAGATTTCATTAAAAAACGACCTCAGCAGTCGTCCCCATTTCCCATCCCGTCACACACTGTTTCTTGCCGTCCCTCATCCCGCCAAGCTCCCCGCCAAGCTCCACGCCTCCCGCGTCCAACGCAGCCCCCAACGCACCAAGGACACCGGAACTCCCACCGTCGACACCACCAGCTCTCCCATAGATGGGCAACGAATGAAGTCGGAGTAAACCGATCAACACTAAGTCAAAATTTTGTTCATCCGTGAGCGGTGCTGCAATTGATGCTGTGGCACAAGTTGTATCACGAGCTGATGCGGGCCGAGCGAGAAAAAGGAAAAAGAACCAGCCGTCAGGTGCAGCCGCACACGGCCTAAAATGCCAGAAATGTTGAAATACGCCACCCAACCCAAATGCCCCCAATTGTTTTAATGCTCGGCCTGACCCCAAGAATGACCCCAAGAACGTTGAGGAAGGATTTCGCCCCGTTCCCTCATCTTATTTCGGCTGGTATCGCCCCGAAGACGGCGTCGTCTTCGTCGATGCAAAACCCGACAACTTCATCCGATCGAACGAAGGCCTCCTTCCCATCGACCTCCAAATGGCTCAATTCAGCCCCGAGCAACTGAAAGCCGCCGGTCTCACCTCCGACTCTTCCGCTCCCATCATTTTCATCCCTCGTTAGCCGAATTCATTGCTAAACCCGGGTCAAACCGCTACTTATCCCATCATGAAACCACAAGACCGCTATCACCACTTCGTCCGCTGGTCGGATGAAGACCAGTGCTACATCGGCTATTGCCCGGATCTCTACTACGGCGGCTACTGCCACGGAGATCAGGAAGAACAAACCTACTCAGATCTCTGCGCCATCGTCCGCGACGAAATCGCCCACCGGTTGAACAAAGGCGAAACCCTCCCCAACCCAGCCGTCCGCGCCACCCGCGACCTCGACTTCGCCGCCGCCTAGTCTTGCTCTTACCTGAACACTGAAAACTATCAAACTGATGCCCACCATCGACGTCAAAAAGGAACAACGCGGCGTCATGGCCACCCAAACCGCCGCCACCGCCGCCGGAGCCAAAACCTTCACCGCCGAGGAAAAAACGCCTGCAGCATCGACGCCATGCTCAACGGCGGCATCTGCGAAGCCTGCCAGTAACTCAAGGAGAGTGGGCGTCTCGCCCACTTCTTCATCTCCCCCAACGACTACTTAATGAGCAAAGCCAGCAAAACGCTCGCCGACATCCTCACGGGTAGATCCGACGCGAACATCCCATTCACCGACCTCTGCCACCTCCTCGAACGCGCCGGATTCACCCGCCGGCAAGGCGGTGGCAGTCACACCATTTTCCACAAAACGGGTGCAGAGGAGATTCTCAACTTGCAACCGCTTGGAAGCAAAGCCAAAGCCTACCAAGTGAAACAAGTGCGGAATATGATTCTCAAACACCAACCCGACATCGACTGACATGCGCTACGAACTCATCATCTACTGGAGCAAGGAAGATCAGGCCTTCCTCGTGGAAGTCCCCGAACTCCCCGGCTGCATGGCCGACGGAGCCACCTATGAAGAAGCCGTCGCCAACGCCCAAATCGTCATCGCCGAGTGGATGGAAACCGCCGAGGCTCTCGGACGCCCCATTCCTGAACCCAAAGGCAAACTCTCCTACGCCTGATCTTCCTCTTCTCTGCTCACTCGGCACTTCTTCCTCTTCCCTGAAAACTAACAAACTGATGCCCACCATCGACGTCAAAAAGGAACAACGCAGCGTCATGGCCACCCAAACCGCCGCCACAGCTATTTGGGGGCAGTCCGCGCATTGAAACAATTTGAGTAAGTTGCTTGATCCTGAGAGTTCCACTCCATCGCCGATTTGGATGACGGAAAGCCCATTCCATGATCTTTCTCTCGTTCTCAAAAGATTCGCTCGATTCGCCAGATTCGCGGTCTCTTTTTCTTTACTGCTAGGAATCATTTCCCAAGCGAAGGGCAGATTTGAGAAACCGCGAATCTAGCAAATCTTTAAAGTCCGGGAGCAACGGCGGATCACTCGTTGGGTTCAGGGAACATATTTCAACCATTTAAGTGCCTCAAAGATGGGGCAGAGTCGATAGGTTGTGAGCAATTGGAGATAATTCCCATCACCCTAGAGGACGCCGTAGTTGAAATCGGGTCATTTTGCGTGGAAGCTAGCTATCAGGTTCTAGCAAATAAGCGAGTAAGGAAGGTCATCCGCCATTGCCACCACGGCTCTGCTGCCTTCATTCCGAGATGTGCTTGTCGTATTCAGAGTGAGGCCCGATCCACAACCAAATCATCGCTCCCTCATGGCGCACTCCCAAAGCACGATACTGGATGCCTGCACGAACAGACCAATATCTGCCAACCTTCTTGAAATGGAGCGAGGGGTGAAACGGGTCAGCCTTCAAAAGCTGGAAATTCTCGTCGGCGACGCTTTGGACGCGCAAAGGTAGCTGGTCGTAGGCGTTCCAAAACTTCTTGGTAGCATGATGGATCAATAGATTCACAGACTGCGGGTTCTTCCAGCCATAAACTCCTCGATTCCCTCAGTAGCAAGCTGATCGAGCTTCCCCGCGGAAATGTCGCGCTCAATCTGCGCATCCCACTCGGCAGCCTCGAACGATGAGAACCATTCGCGGAAGACAGCCAAGTCATCGCGCCCCAATTGTTCCACAGCGTTTTCTAGCGATGCTACCGTTTGATTCATAAGGCAGAATAGAATCTGAGATTTGCGCGATCAATGCTGATTTTCTCGTAACTGCAAAGGCGAACGGCGAACCTTTGCACGGCGTCATTGGCAAAGTGCCTGTACTAGGGACTCCTGCTTCAGGAAACCGGCTTGCAGGGGATGAATTTTCACCGCCAACTCGCCAAGAGCGCCAAGGGAATACAGGTAATTTAGTTTTTTCAGGTCTGAAAACTTGTCTTCCTTGGCGGCTTGGCGGTGGAAAAATGACTGGTTCGTCCTTGGGGTTCTTGGGGTCAGGCCGTGTATTAAAACAATTTGAGTGACCTGCTGGATTCTGATAGTTCTACTCCAGAGTCAATTTGGATGATGGAGATCCCATTCCATAATCTTTCTCTCGTTCTGAAAAGATTCGCTCGATTCGCCAGATTCGCGGTCTCTTTTTATTTACTGCTAGAAATTATTTTGTAAGTGAGGAGAAGATTTGAGAGACCGCAAATCAAGCGAATCTTTGGGGGATCAGCGTGTTCTGAGGTTGATTCGTAAATGGTTGAGAGCCGGAATCATCGAAGGGAATGACTGGTCGGGACAAAAATGGGGACACCGCAAGGAGCTGGTATCTCACCACTTCTTTCAAAAATCTATCTCCACTATGTCTTCGATTTGTGGATAAAGTATTGACGTGAGAAACGTAGTAGAGGTGAGGTAGTTGCTATGCGCTATGCAGATGATTTCGTGATCGGATTTGAGCATGAGGATGAGGCGTAAGCTTGCTTGGAAGCACTCCGAGTGCGTTTCGCAAAGTTTGGTTTAAAGCTCCACACGGAGAAGACGCGGCTGATCGAGTTTGGAAGACAGGCATTGGAAAGACGGGAGAAGCGTGGAGAGAAACGACCGGAGACATTCGATTTTTTAGGGTTTACTCATCAGTGCGCCAAGACGAAGAAGGAGAATCGCTTCATCATCCATCGGCATAGTATCGGCAAGCGCATGAGATACAAGTTGCTAGAGATTCGACTCAGGCTGCGAAAACGAATTAACCAGCCATTGGGAGAAATTGCCCCGTAGCTCAAATGAGTGGTGCAAGGCTGGCTGAACTATCATGCCGTGCCGAACAACAGCCACCGGATTGGGTGCTTCGTGGATGAGGTAACCCGCCACTGGCTATGGACGATTCGTAGGCGCAGCCAGCGAGGAAAAAGTAGTTGGACTTGGGCGCGAATGCATTAGTTAGTCCGGCGATACCTACCGAAATTCCGAATGATCCATCCCTATCAAGAGCAGCGCTTTCGCGCGCGACTCAAGGCAAGAGCCGTATGAAGTAATTCTTCACGTATGGATCTATGCGGGGGGCCGCCTGCAACGATGGTTCCTACCGCGATGCGCTCATTGCTGATAGGTCTGAGTAGTCAATCGCCAGACTGTTCAGCTCTGACAGCGCGGGCACCATAGGTCGATCGTTGGCCGGTGACGGCTTGGCGGATCAGTCTTTCACAGACGCGGCAGGGTTGGCCTTTCCGGTCGTTTCTCTCAACCCACCTTCATCCGTAGATCCCACACCCTCCTTCCGTTTTTCGCTAAATCACTCTTGTGCAGTTGCGAATATACCCATTATCAGAGATCTTGTATCGGGTATTGAATCGATCCATAGGCCAAAGCCATTTATTCATCTGAGATTTCTGGGGGCATTGCATCAATCATGTCTAATAATTTAACTGCTGCAGAGGTGGCTGTGTTTAGCGTCCTGAGCTCCAGGTCCATTCGCTCGAGGGTTCGGGGTTGTTGTTTTTTTCGGGCCATCTGAAGTCCGTTTGATTCCTAAAATGCGCATAGTCGTTTCAATCTCTTTCCTCCCTAAATTCGCGGCCTGTTCACTGCGAAATTTTTCAAACACGGCGAGTTGGTTTGGGTCTAGGATCGTGGGCAGTATTCTGCGGTAAAATGGATGCTGGATGGTGTCGTCCCCGGGGTCTAATCCTTCCATCGCAAGGATCAGATCTTTTTTGTCATCGAGCATCGCTTGAAAGTCTGAGACACTCATCTTCCCACGAGTCACTGCATCACTGGCCAGCACCAGTTCCATCACATCCGTGCGGTTTTTGGTGAAACGGGATTGCAATACCGTGATGGCATCTTGCTCCGTCGCCTTTCGATTGACTTGTGCTGCTTCTACATGCGCCTTTTGTTCTGCTGTGAGATTGAGTCCAGGAATGCTGGAAAGTCGATCGTTCGCGCTGTTTTTATCTTCTTCCTTTGACTTGCTATCTTGAACGTGGATTGAAGCGTTCATTTTTTGATTATCCACGCAGTAATTAATCCATTGATCCGAGACGCTTTTCGCAAGCCGGACTTGTGAGGCTCCGAATTTCTCATCAAGCTCTGGATACTGACTCACCGGACGCGGACGGCGGCTGGAAGAGTTCGCTACAATTTCTTCTGAAATGGTAGTGACCGGATCTTTCGGAACGGAGGAAACAGGACCGCTCGCTGAGTCCTTGGCTGCGGCGGATACCGAAGGCCGGGTGGAGATATAGATGGCGGAACCTCCGGCGACCAATAGACAAACGGAGGCGATGATCATGGCTTTGTTTTTCATAATGTAGAGAAGTGTGGTGAGTTTGATGAGACCAATCCCGCTGCCAGCGGCGGTGGCGATGGCGGTTTTAGAAACGAAAGAAACCGTCAGTGAGGCGGGTGCTGCTTTCGCAAAGTCCGCTCCAAGCATCAGTGCGAGGGCGGTGGCACTGGTCGTGACGCCACGGCGGCGGAGAATGACGGCAAGTTTCTCAAGCGCCCGCTGAAGATGTCGCTGCGCTGCGGACTCGGATTTCCCTAGCCGGTGACCGATCTGCTGGAGAGTCAGGTCCGAGGCGAACCGCAAGAGGACGACATCGCGATCAGACGGAGGGAGTGCATCGAGAGCTTGATCGAGAAAGGGCGAAATTTCACGAAACCTGTCAGGCTCGGGATCAGAGTCAGATTGGAAATCCATGTAGTTTTTCATTTTGCGCAAGCGCGTGGATTCGGACCGGAAGGCGCTGAGGCTTTCGAGATGCGCGGCGCGGTGCAGCCAACCGACGACTAACACCTCCGGCTTCAGCGAACCCGCTTTCCGCGCCAGCGAGGTGAAGACATTCTGCACCAACTCTTCCGCTAGCGGCCGACTGCCGGTTCGGCGCAAGCAGACGCTATAGACTAGATCCAGATGCCGCCGCACCAGTTCGGTGAAAGCGCGTTCGTCTTTGGATTTAGCAAAGCGGTTGAGCAGCGTGTGATCGTCGTCCATTCACCTACCTTCTGCTGCAGAGCAGGATAACTTGCGTTTATTTTCAAAAAAATTTAAGCGGTCAATAGAGCCCCATTATCTCTCGGCGACTTCTCGGGATTAGGATGCCTGCTCTATGCAAATCAACTTCGACCCATCCGTAGGCACCATCGTCAAATCCGATCTAACCGGACGCACCCGCCTCGGAATAACTCGAAGTCCTGCTGCCTGCCAACTGGATCCAAACCCGCCCGGCATTGACTCCAACCATTGAGATCCGGGTCGCTTAGATGCCACAGCCGCCAGACCTCTGGCAAGCCACCCTTCTGATAGTGATCTCTCAGGAATGCCTTAAGTGGGTCATCGCGGAGTGGCTTTGATTTTTAGCGGGGGCGAACCGGGATTCCCATTAGAAATACCACTGGTAATTTCTGCCTCGGGCTTTTTGGCGATGATCACGACTCGCTCTCTCGGTGGGATCGCATCAGGAGCATCCTCAGCTCTGGCAGCGCGGGCACCAGTAGGTCGAGCGTTGGCCGGTGACGGCGTGGCAGACCGGCGTTTCGCAGACGCGGCAGGGTTGGCCTTTTCTTTCGTAAACGAAAAGCCGCTGCTTGAAGTAGCCGGGCTTGCCATCCGAGTTGAGGAAATCGCGCAGGGTGGTGCCGCCTTCGAGGATCGCTGCTGCTAGGACCTCGCGGATGGTGGCGACCAGCTTCGCCAGACGCGGCTGGGTGATCTGGTTCGCCGCGGTTTCTGGCAGGATTCCCGCACGAAATAGCGCTTCCGACGCGTAGATATTTCCCACACCGACCACGGTTTTTGCATCCATGATCACTGTCTTGATCGCGGCGGAGCGTTTCGCACAGGTGGCTGTCAGATGGTCAACGGTGAAGGCGGCTTCCAGCGGCTCTGGACCGAGGTTTTTCAACAGCGGGTGCGACATCGGCTCTGGTTCGGTCAACCGCATCACCAGCCCGAACCGCCGGGGATCATGGAACCGCAACTGCCTCCCCGTTTCCAAAGTCATGCCGACGTGGTCGTGCTTTTTCCATGCCTCCGCCGGATCGACCACCCGCAGGCTGCCGGACATCCCAAGGTGCACCAGCAGCGTCGAGCCATCATCGATTTCAAATAACAGATACTTGGAACGCCGCATCACCGCCCGGATGCGCCGCCCTTCCAACGCGCTGATATCTGCGGAAATCGGCTGGCGCAGATCGTAACGCCGGATGATCAGCTCGGAAATCCGCATTCCGGTGACATGCGGCTCGACCCCGCGGCGGGTGGTTTCGACTTCGGGAAGCTCAGGCATGGGCAGTGGCCCAGAGCAATGGACCAGCCCACCGCCCATGGCAAGCGCCCACCGCTGCCATTCAGCCGAAAACAAAGCCACAAACCGCAATGACGTGGCACGCACTGCCCCCTAACACGAAAAGATGCCAGATCGCGTGGTTAAATGGCAGGCGATGCCACGCATAGAAAACGATGCCGAACGAGTAGGTAAAGCCACCGGCCACCAGCCACCAGACCCCCGCCATCGGCAAGCCACGGATGAGCGGCCCCATCGCGAACAGGATCAGCCAGCCCATCGCTAAATAAAGTGTCGTGGAAATCCAGTGATCTTTTTTCCCTTTCCGCAGAGTTTTGATCAGCACCCCGAGGATCGCTAGAAACCAAACCGTCCCGAACAACCACCAACCCGTCACTCCGCGCAGCGTAATCAGGGTGATGGGCGTGTAAGATCCAGCGATGAGTAGATAAATACAGGCATGGTCGAGCGATTGAAATAACGCCTTCCACCGCGCCGAGGTAAAAAAGTGATAGAGCGTCGAGGAGGCGTAGAGCAGCACCAACGAGCCGCCAAAAACCACCGCCGAGACCACCTTCAAGCGCTCCCCACCCGCCAGCATCAGCATCGTCGCCAGCGCCACCACGCTCAGCAACACCCCCGCCGCATGAGTCACCAGACTCGCCACCTCCTCCCGGTGAGAATCGCACAACGGCGAACGATCTGAAATTCCCATGTCCATTTTCCCAGCCCGTCCTTCGCTCATCCCCCGCCATTTGTCCAGCCCACCCGTCTCGCAGCCATCTCACCTCGGGCTTGAAATCCCCCGCCCAGCCCGTCAAAGCAAGCGGCGTGAATCAAGCTTTTATCCTCGGCGCCGGACTCGGTAACCGCCTCCGCCCACTCACCGGACGGCGGCCCAAGCCTCTCGTGCCGCTATTTCACCAACCGCTTGCGATGTGGGCCGTTTATGCCTGCAAGCAAGCTGGCATCCACCGTTTCGCCATCAACACCCACCACCTTCCCGCCGCTTGGGACGGCTTCGGTAGCGGTGAAAATGTCACCTTATTTTACGAACCCCTCTTACTCGAAACCGGCGGTGGGCTGAAAAACATCGCCAGCTGGATGGGTGCCGAGCCGCTACTTATACACAATGGCGACATCTTTTCCACGATGCCGCTGGAAAAACTCATCGCTGCCCACCACGCCTCCGGACGCCTGGTGACGCTGGCCCTGCGCTCCGAGGGAAATGCCCAACACATCGCCATCGATGCCTCAGGATCAGTCGTCACCGACATCCACCACAAGCTCGGCCGGGCGCACGGCACCCACGTCTTCACCGGCATCTACTGCGTAAATCCCGATTTCCTCGATCTCATCCCCGCCGGGGAAAAAATCTCCGTCATCCCCGCCTTCCTCGAACTCGCGCAATCCGGCCAGCTCGGCGCCGTCGTCCTCGATGATGGCGTCTGGCTCGATCTCGGCGACCGCGCTTCCTACCTCCAAGCCCATCGCGAACTCGATCTCGCCCCGCAAATCCACCCCCAAGCGACCCTCGAAACCGGCGCGACCGTCGAGCGATCCGTCATCGGACCGGGCGCCATCATCGCCGCCGGGGCCGTAGTGCGGGACAGCGTCGTCTGGCCCGGCGGCCGAGTCGCAGGGGATGCCGTGCTCGACCGCTGCATCGTTTTTTCCGAAATCCCCGCGACCGGAAGCCACCAAGATGCGGATCTTTGAAAGCAGTGGATTTTTTCATTCTGATCCTTGCCATCCGCCATCAGAATCGACTCACTCCCCAGAGATTGGTGGCTTTCCCACTACTCACCCCACCGGATAACTAAGATTCTACTAAAATCCACCTACGAAACCATGAGTCACACCGAGACAGATAAACCCAACATGGCCCTATTTTGGGGCTGCTTCATCGCCCTCATCACTACCGCCTTCGCCTTTATTACCCGGGTATTTTTGATAAATGACCCCTCGCTTTGGCCCAAGGCTTTCGGCCTGGATGGGGTAGAAGCTGCGCAGCTTTTCGGTGCGGGGATCTGGCCCTTTGCCATCTCCATCATCGCCTTCTCGATGATCATCGACCGCGTCGGCTACAAGACTGCGATGTATTTCTCCTTCGTCTGCTATGCGATTTACGCCGGTCTTGCCCTCAAGGCTCACAGCGTCATCACCACCGACCCCACCGCCAAGGTTCAAGCCTACAATTTCCTCTACTGGGGTTCTGTCATTCTCGGGCTCGGAAACGGCACCGTTGAGGCTTACATCAACCCGGTCGTCGCAACGATCTTCCGCCGTAATAAGGCCACTTGGCTCAACATCCTGCACGCCGGATGGCCCGGTGGATTAGTGATCGGTGGTGTTATCACGCTTGCTCTCGGTAAACAAGCAGCATCGGACTGGCGGGTGCTGGTCTATGTGATCGCACTGCCTGCGTTGCTCTTCTTGGTGATGCTCGCCAGAGCTACCTTCCCGGTGAACGAGCGGGTTGCCTCCGGCACCACCTACCGCGAGATGCTCGCAGAATTCGGCGTCTTCGGTGCCGCCATCGCCAGCTATCTCATCACCAGCCAACTCGCTCAGGTCTTCAACTGGACGCCTGTCATTCAGTGGAGCTTGTTCGGCGCCGCAGTCCTCGCATTCGGCGCTTACTCCCGCTCGCTTGGTAGCGGAATTTTGATCGTCCTTTGCGTGATCATGATCCCACTCGCCACGACGGAAATCGGCACCGACAGCGCCATCTCAGGCATCATGGAGGAGCCGATGAAAGCGATCGGTGGCAACGGCTTGTGGGTTCTCATTTACACCTCCGCGATCATGATGGTGCTGCGTTTCTTCGCCGGCTCGATCATCCACCGCGTTTCACCACTAGGCCTGCTTGCGCTTTCAGCGATCTTCGCCACCGCCGGTTTGACCCTGCTCTCTTTCTCAACCTCGATCGGAATGATCTTCCTCGCCGCCACCGTCTATGGATTCGGTAAGACCTTTTTCTGGCCCACCACTCTTGGTATCGTTTCCGAGCAGACCCCCAAGGGCGGCGCACTCACCTTGAACGCCATCGGCGGGATCGGGATGCTCGCAGTCGGTATCCTAGGTGGCCCAGTGATCGGAGCCATTACTGAAAAAACCGCCCAAAATGCTATCGTCCAGCAAGTTTCTGCGAACTCATACCAGCAGGTCTCCAAAGACGGCAAGTATATCCTAGGCACCTACAGCGCAGTCGATGCCGCTAAGGTGGCGGAACTATCAAAAACCGATAAAGTCACCGCCGACAAGATCACCGCAGCTCGTAATCATGCGACTCAAGGTGCCCTCGCCAAAATCGCAATGATCCCTGCGTTCATGCTAGTTTGCTACCTCGGTCTCATCCTTTACTTCAAATCCAAAGGGGGATATCGGGCAGTGGACATCAACAAGGCATCCAGCCACTGATTCTAGAAGCTTCTAAGCAAAGCGGCATGGCTTCACGGCCCTGCCGCTTTTTTGTCGTCACAGCTCCAGCGCCCCCTCTGCTGATTATCCATTCTCCTCCCCGCCCATCTTTGCGACCTCTGCACCTCCGCGTTTCGCTTCATCCAAAACCTCAGCCTGCCCTTGCGACCTCTCGCAGGCCGCTTTTTTTGCACTTGCGGCATCGGCATCCCGCGAGTGGAGTCGCTCGTGATGACCTTCGATGCCAAAACAGGGCGGAAATTAGCAAACGCCCTGATCGGGTTTTTCCTGACATACCTCACCGCCTCCGCCGAAGTAAAAATCAATCTCGCCGATGGCTTCGATTTCCCCGTCGGCAAGCCCAATGCCGACGGCTACTACAAGGCCCGAGGTTTGCGACTCCGCGAGCCAAAACACTACGGTGAGGACTGGAACGGTCGCGCAGGTGGCGACAAGGACCTCGGCGATCCCGTTTACGCCGTGGCAGATGGCATCGTGACCTATGCCCACAATGTCCGCGTCGGCTGGGGAAATGTCGTGCTCACCCGCCACGCCTACCGGGACCCGGCGACCGGCGAGGTGAAATTCTGCGATACCCTGAACGGCCACCTCAACGAGATCCTCGTCAAGGACGGTCAAGCAATCAAACGCGGCCAGCAGATCGGCACCATCGGCAGCAACTCCGGCATGTATCCCGCCCATCTCCACTTCGAAATCCGTCATAATCTCACCATCGGCATGGCTCGCAACGGCGTGCCTTCCGACTCGGTCAACTGGGCAGATCCCACCGAGTTCATCAACCGCTACCGCAAGCTGGGCCGCGAGTGGCGCCCCGTCGCCATGCCCACCGGCACCTACCAAGAATACGCCGGTTTCAAAGGGATTTGAAATGATTGCTCCTCCCAAGCCCAGAAATCGCTGGCTCTCGATCCTTTTCGTCATCGTCGCGGTAGCACTCTGGATTTACGGCCAGACCCACCCCGCGCCCGCCAGACGCGCTGAACACCGTCCGGCTCCATCCTCTGCACCCGCTAAAAAGGGCGATTCCGCAGCCGCCAAAACGTCGAAAAATGCCGAGAAAACTGGTGGTTACGAAGTTTACCGGAACTGCACCCTCGTCGAGGCGCGGAATAACGACGGCGACAGCTTCATGCTCCGCCTCCCGGATGGCAGGCAGGAAGAATTCCGCCTCTACTTCGTGGATACCCCTGAAAGCGCCTTCAAAAGCTACCGTGGTGGCGAAACCAACCGCCAGCGCATCGCAGAGCAAGCGGCGGAAATGGGCGGGATCACCCCCGAGCAAGCCGTCGAGATCGGCCAAAAGGCCAAACATTTCACCCTCGATTTATTAGCCCGCCACCCCTTCACCATTTACACGGAGTGGGATAGCCCGTTCCACGATGATCGCTTCCACGCCCATGTCGAAGTGGTGAACGCCGGAAAATCCCGTTGGCTCGACGAACTCCTCGTCGAGCTTGGATATGTCAGAATTCATACCAAGCCCGCCCCCATGCCGGACGGCACCCCCGGCTCGACTCACAAAACGCGCCTCAAAGTCCTTGAGAGCGCAGCGAAAAAGGCCGAGCGCGGCGTTTGGGGCCTCTGAAAAGTGTGCCGTCCCGTTGGCGAGGTGAGACGTAGGTTTTTAAGAGTCAGCGCTAACGACAGAGCGTCACTTCGCCCACTCTGCCTTGGTGAAATCCATGCTTTCTTTGATCTTCGGCACGCTATCATCCCAGTCATTCTCGTGCTCAATGGAAAAATGGCCCTTAAAATCCTGCCTTTTTAGCTCCGCGATGCACGCCGCCACGTCCACCACCCCCTTGCCCGCTGGAACGACCACCCCTTGGCTGCCCATTTCAGATTTATCCTTCAAATGCACGCTGATGATGCGACCTTTCAGAATCCGCAAGCAATCAATCGGCTTGAACCCCGAACTACACCAGTGCCCGAGGTCGGCACAGGCCCCGAGCCGCAGATCGCGACTTTCAACCACTCCGAGGATATAAAGTGGATTCCAAACTTTATAATCTGGGTTCGACATCGCTCCGGCGTGCTGGTGGAAGGCGACGTGGATGTCGAATTCCTTCGTGGCCTTTTCCCATTCAGCCACCCATTCCGTGGACTCAGTGCAGACGCCATAAAGCCCCATCGTTTTTGCAAACTCCATGATCTTGTGAATTTCGGCAGCACCGGACGCTGCCACGACTCCATAGTTCACAGGGGAAATTTGTTGGCGCACACACTCGGCCTTGAGTTCTCGGATGACCTCGTCACTGGCATTGTGGGAAACCATTTCGCCCGCTGCCGAATCGGGTTTGAGCTTCTGGCCCGGGTAGAATTCGATCAGCGTGCCTCCAGATTCTTTGGTTTTAGCGATGGCCTCAAAGGCACTGAACTCCTTGAACGAGTAAGCTTGGCAGCCGATTGCGAGTCCTCCACGGAAGGCCTCAGCAGGAATGGGTGCAGCGCCAAGATGGGGCCAAAACGCGAGCGAGAGCAGGACCGAGAGGCGGGTCATCATTCGACCAACTACGCGTCGTGAATCACAGACCTTTCCGAAGGCCGACGAAACACCTGCGAGAGCTGGAACTGCCACCCGCGAGCGGCCACCGTGCCGAAATCCTCGACCCCGAGCGATCATACGCGATTCCCATCAGCATCGTGAGTTGACTTTACCCCTGTAAACGAAAAATGATCCCTCGACTTTTTTCGCACCCTTGTTTCACTCTGGAAATTCGGTGGAGCAATCTGCTGGAATTTCCCTCTCTTTCTCTTATCGCTGACATGAAAAAATCCAAGACCTTCAGGCCGATCTCGTTGTCCGTCCTCCTCGCAAGTTGCCTCGGCTACTCCAGTGCTGCGCCATTTCCACCAGAAGGACGGCAAACGACTTGGAGTCAGCCCGGCGTCGGAGAGGTCAAATTGCGGGTTTTCGGCGATGAATACTATGCCCGGACTGAGACTGAGGACGGCTACACCGTCGTTTATAATTACGCAGAAAGCCGTTATTTCTACGCGGCACTTTCGGCAGACGGCTCGGCTCTGGTGCCATCTTCTAGCCCACTACCGGGCGCGGCACCTGTCGATCTGGCCAAGCATTTAGATCTTTCCCGTGCGAAGATCGCAGAGATCGCAGGCCTGAAGAGCGACCAAGTGGATGGTGCGAGGAAACAGCGCTGGAGTGAACGTGTAAGCGCCTACCAAGCTGCGCAAGCGGCAGACGTCGCCGCTGATTCTGCCGCGATCAAAGCGGCCTCAGCTCGCGTCCAAGCAGCCACGGTTCTTGGAGCTAAAAAGGGCCTCACCATCCTCGTGCAGTTTCCGAATGACCCGCAAACATCAGCGGTTGACCCCGTAAAATTCCCGACGGACAGCGCAAAGATCGAGCGATTCTGCAATAGCGTCGCTTACACAGAAGATGGGAACACCGGATCTGTGCGTGATTACTTTTCCGACCAATCGCTCGGTAAGCTCACCTACACCCAGACGGTGACGAACATCGTCACCATGCCACGTCCTCGGAATTTCTATAATTTCAAAGACTACCCCACCAACAAAGTAGTGCGACCGGACGCTGGAGAAGCGGGCAGACTGCTCCTCAAAGACGCACTCACGATCCTCAAGGCGCAAAATTTTAATTTTACCGCACTGACGCTGGATAGAAGCCGGACCGCCATTGCCACCAACATCTTCTTCGCCGGACCAGACTCCGGTGTTTTCAGCGCAGGCCTATGGCCTCATTCTTTCGCGCTATACCCTAATTTCAACGTGGGCACCTCTGCCTCACCCATTTACATCAGTAGCTATCAGATTACAAATATCGAGGACAGCGCACCCACCATCGGCACATTCTGCCATGAAAACGGCCATCTGCTGCTGGACTACCCCGACATTTATTCTCGTTATGGCGAGGGCGTAGGTCGCCATTGCCTCATGGGTTCCGGGAATCAGCTAAACGATGGCAAGACACCCGCTCCTCTCAATGTCTATTTTAAAGAAGTCGTCGGCTGGACGAAAATCACCGAACTATTGCCCAGCGTCTCCCGCGCATTCGCCCTGCCTACGACCGGAAATGTCGGCTATCGGATCCGGAAACCCGGCACTCCTTCCGAAAACTTCGTGGTAGAAAACCGCGGTATTGGTGACAAATGGGCCGAATATTCACCAGATAAAGGAGTGATCATTTGGCATATCGATGAAACGATCGATGGGAATTTCTACATCCAGCCGAACTCCCGCTACGGAGTCGCAGTCGTCCAAGCGGATGGCAACAATGACCTAGAGAACGATATCAACCGAGGGGACACTGGCGATTATTTCGACCTATCAGATTCCCCGGAATTTTCTGACTCCACGACCCCAGGCTCCAAGTGGTACAGTGGTGCGAAATCATCCGTCACCGTCAAGATGCTCACCGCAGTCGGTGCCACTACGGATGTCCAGTTCGGACCCCTACCTAAAGATACCATCGCAGTGGCCAATCCGAACGGCAGCGAAATTATCTATCCGGTCAAAAATTTCCCCCTACGCTGGGATGCCAATATCGTAGGTAACGTGAAAATCGACCTCTACCAAGACGGGGATTTCGACTCGACGATCGCAGCAAACACCCCAAACGACGGACTGTTTGAGTGGAACATCGAGGGCCTCGGCAAATTTGGGGATGGCTTCTCCATCCGGGTGAGCAGCCTCACCAATGCCCTCGCAGTCAACGATGACAGCAACAGCAGCTTCTCTATCACCGATGCCAAGTTCCCAGACGGCAACAAACTACCGAGTGGCTGGTTCAAGCCAGCCGGTGCACAAAGCACTTGGAAAGTCAGTAAGAGCGTTGCCTTCGAAGGAACCAAAAGCCTCGTCTCTGGACCGGCCACCGACGGAAAAACCTCAGCCATCGCCTATCGCTCGAATTTTAAAGCTGGCACCGTGACGTTCTACCTCAAGGTTTCCTCGGAGAAAAATTACGATTTCGCCCGCTTCTACATCGACGGCGTCGCGCAGATTTTCACATCTGCCAACTCGAAGCCCGGGATCTCAGGAGATACCGATTGGGTTTACGCCTCATTTCCACTGTCCGCAGGCCGCCACCTCCTGAAATGGACTTACGAAAAAGACGACAGCTACGCCGGCCTGAAGGACTTAGCGTGGCTCGACGGAGTTGCCCTTCCTCAAACTACTCAGGAAATCGCAGTCCTAGACCCCAAAGGCCAAAACATACTGGATGGTCAATCTACGGCCTCATTTCCTCCGACTCTCAGCGGCGCCAATTCGCAGCCTTTGACATTCACTATCAAGAACACCGGCAGAGCAAACCTCCAGAAACTGAGCATTTCCGTAAAAGGCCTGAATTCAGCAGATTTCAAGGTCTCTTCTTTGACGAAGAACGTGATTGCGCCCGGGAAAATCACTACTTTCAAAATCACTTTCACCCCGAAGAGCATCAATCTACGTCAAGCAACGGTCGTCGTCCGGAGCAATGATGCAGACGAAAATCCATTTTCCATCGCCGTGCAGGGCAATGGCATCGGGGTTCCACAAATCGGGCTGAGTCTTTCCGATGGTACGAAACTCACCGATGACGGTCCGGCAGTCAACCTTGGCCGTGCGGTCGCAGGTTCTACCGGCCCGACGAAGGTCTTCACAATCGTCAATCTGGGCAACGGCGATCTCAAAGGCCTCGCCATTTCAGCATCCGGTCTGAATAAGAAAGACTTCTCGGTCACTTCACCTGGAGTCACCGAATTGGCACCCGGTGAGACCACCTCATTCCGAGTCACCTTCTCGCCCTCCGCCCGCGGCGATAAACGAATTGCGGCCATCAAAATTGTCAGCAATGACGTGAGATCAGGACCGTTTGATGTAAACCTCTCCGCCGTCGCCACCCCAAGGAAGCCTGGAAAGAAATCAATAGCTGCCACCCTTGTCGAAACGGTCCTCGGTCGCGCTTCCGCTCCTCACATTGCTTCCCAAACCACCTCGGTTGAGGTCATCGGCGGAGTGAAATACCTCACGTTGACGATCGCGAATCCCACTGCGAGCGGCCTGATCGGTGCAGTCGAAGTCTCACCGAACCTGCTCGATTGGTATAGCGGAAGCCAGCACACCACGATCCTTATTGATGATGCGAGCACGCTGAAGGTCCGCGATAATTCACCCGTCACCCCCGAAACGAAGCGCTACATCCGCTTCAACTAACGGTGCGACGATAGTCGTTACTTCTTCGAAACCGCCGGGTGCACCCACACCCGGCGGTTTTTTGTGAGCGACGGGCTTGCTGAGAGGAAATAGACGATGTCTTCCGGATCAATTCCGTGGAGAGCGATTTTTTCCCGAGAATTGAAGGTTTCGAATGAACGGTAGTCGGGTTTTTCGAGGATTTTGTTTGCCGAAGGAAACCCGATCCGCTAACCAGTCACTATGACTGAAGCTGAAAACCCGAAGCGAAAATCGTTTTTGTTTGTGAACCCCTTGCAGCGATTATTGCCTCGCGCCGCAAACGTCCAAAAGTGGTCCATCCTCACGGGCCTACTGCTCAGCCCAGCCGCTGCGGAAGCAAAGATCATTTACGTAAACCAAGCAGTCGCAGCAGCCACGGCAGAGCAAACCGGCGCGACTTGGTCCAAAGCCTACAAGGATCTCCAGCTTGCATTAAAAAGCTCAGTTTCCGGCGATTCAATTTATGTAGCGAAAGGGACTTACTATCCTGACGACCTCGGGGTTGGATTTATTGGGGGTAATAACTTGAAGGCTTTCGTTCTCAATGGCGTCAAGGTGTATGGGGGATTTGCCGGTGGTGAAGCCAGCCTTAGTGATCGTGATCCCGCGCTAAACGTCACGACGCTATCTGGCGAGATCTGGCCCATTGATCCCGCAAATCCGAAAACTAAAGGCTTTGAGCACTACTGGTCTCTCCACGTCGTAGTTTTATCTGCAAACTCCACCCTAGATGGAGTTAATGTCACAAAGGGAAGAGCCATTGGTAACGATACTCCTGGTGATAACAGTGGGGGTGGAATCCTAGTCCCCTCAGGTCTTACGGTGACTCTGAATAATTGCTCAATCACGGAATGCTTTGCTTCCCAATCCGGTGCTGGTGTTTCTGGAAACGTAATAGCGACCAATTGTGTTTTTGAACAAAATTTGGTAAACAACGAAGATCTTTTCTCGACGACCCTCGTCAGAGAGCACCACTGGCTAAATAATCCAGATTGCAAGGGTGGCGCGATTAGCGGTGGCGTGGTGACTGCCACGAATTGCGAATTCAACAATAACAAGATCGATGTGAGGTCGCTTGATCTCGGACGAACCACTTCCGCCTCCGGGGGCGCTATTTTTGCCACCACCGCCAACGTTAAGGATTGTTCTTTCGATGGAAATGGCGTGTTTGCAAGTTCAAGCCTTATAAGCACCGAAACGACTGGAAGCTCGGATGCCACCAGTCAAGGTGGCTCGATTTCGGTGTCAGGTGCGCTACAGGCGACTCGCTGTGAGTTCCTGAACAACAAAGCTGAAGCTTCTTCGAAGGCGAAAACGGCTCTGGCGACTCCATCAGCATTCGGTGGCGCTATCGCTGGGCAGGTCAATGCCATCAATTGCGTGTTTTCAAAAAACTCGATTCGTGCTCTTGTAGTCGGGTCGGATACAAACACTTGGAAAATTAACGCTCTGGGAGGCGCTGTCTATTCGCAACTAGTATCCGAACTCACCAATTGCGTATTCGTTGAAAATAAGGCACTCAAGAGTGTTGAGACAGCGGCGGTAAATTCCAGCCCCGACAGGATCGGTGTTTGTTCAGGTGGTGGAGTCTTCGTCGCCTCAGGAAAGACGATCCTGATGAATTCAACCCTACTCGATAATACGACTCAGCAGACATTTGCCGCACCGAAGCCATCTATCCAGGGATCAGGCGGTTCCTTGGGCTGCGATGGTAGTGTGAACATTCTCAGTAATGTCATCTGGGACACAAAAGGGCAGGTATCACTCATCGAAGTCGGCGGCAGAAGCCGTATTTCAAATAGTCCCTACCCGACACCTTCTACGGAAACGATTAACATTCTTAAAGGAAGTTCCGCTTCTCTCACATCCTTGCCCGGCGCGAGTGTTGACTTCGGTGAGCCACCCGCAAGGACGATTCCTGACTCCAACCCAGTGTTCGCCGACATCACCAATCCAATCGGGCCTGATGGGAAGTGGGGAACTGCTGATGATGGCTTACGTATCCTCGCGGCTAGTCCGGCGGTCGATAAGGGGAATCCGCTATTTATCCCCAAGGATCCTTACGACCTTGATGGCGATGGTAACTTGACTGAGAACATTCCCGCTGATTTCGCCGGATTTCGGCGGGTCCAAGATGGAAAACTGGACCTAGGTGCTTATGAATTCGGTAACACTTCAAGTTCGCCAGACATTTCGGTGGAACTTGTACTACCAGTGAACGTCTTGGTCGATGGTGCTGCCATCGTCCCTTTCGGAGCAGGCCGTGGAACCACGAAAACCTTCGTCATTAAAAACACCGGAGCAGGGGATTTATTCGGAATTTCGATCACACGCGACGGCTCGAATTTCAATCAATTCACTGTCATTCCGCCGACAGTGGATGATCTGTCGGGTGGTGGCTCCACCACCTTCAGCGTCACCTTCAATCCAACGGTCTCGGGCCCGGTTGTCGCCGC
Organism: Luteolibacter sp.; assembly: GCA_043766715.1. Taxonomy (GTDB): domain Bacteria; phylum Verrucomicrobiota; class Verrucomicrobiia; order Verrucomicrobiales; family Akkermansiaceae; genus Luteolibacter. The sequence continues at coordinate 7,299 of JAYUHS010000006.1, read as the reverse complement.
CCTCCATATTGCCAGCAATGATCCGGATGAAAGTCCGTTCGACATCCAGCTCACGGGTGACGCCCAAGTGCCTGATATTGCGGTGGATTACCCGGTCGGCGTCAGCCTCACTGATGCAGAGTCCTTCATCAACTACCTAGTTGTAGGCGCTCAGTCGTCGGCCGTAAGAACCATCACCATAAAGAACACGGGTGTCGCGAGTTTGAAAATCGCAAGTATCACTTCCTCGGGAGCGAATGCAGCGAACTTCGTGGTCACAGGCCCGCTCGCAACGGTCATTGCTTCTGGAGCATCGACAACATTTAACGTCACTTTCGCTCCTAATGGACCCGGACTGCGAACTGCCAACATAAACATCGTTAGCGATGATCCAGATGCCGAGTCCACCTTCCTCCTCAAGGTGGTGGGCAGTGGCTCAACTTCCCCAGAAATCGCAATCAGCCAGCCGTTCGCTTCGGATCTGGTAGATGGTGGGACGACGTCCTTTGGCTCGGTGAAAAAAGGTCTGCTGCTCAGCAAAAAGTTTTTCATTCGGAACGCCGGAAACGCGCCGTTGACTAATCTCGCCATCGCCACCTCGGGATCGGGAATGTTTACGGTGACAAAACTCACCACCGCCACACTGGCCCCTGGTGCCACGACGTCGTTCAAGGTGACCTTCAAACCATCCACCCTCGGGAAAAAGACTGCCAAGATCGTCATTTCCAGCAACGATCTCGACGAGAGTCAATTCGACATGAATCTCTCAGGGACTGGAGTGGCATCATCGTCCGCCAAAAAACGTTTCAATCTCGCCGCAAGCACAGAAACATTTTCGCCAAACTCTGGAGCAACCAGTGGAACGGGTGTGGTCTCGATGACTCAAAGTCAGAACGGCTTAAAATATCTCGTCCTCACCGTCACGAAACCAGCGGGTAGCAACCTTGGAACTGGCTCGACCGAGGTCTCCTCAAACCTAGTTGATTGGTATAGCGGAGTGCGGCACACCACGACACTAGTGGACAGCGCGACGCTTCTCCAAGTCCGTGACAACACCCCGGTAGAGGCTGGAAAAAAACGCTACATTCGCCTGAAGTAACGCACATTATTTCTGACTACAACGGCTCGCTGGATAATTCCGGCGGGTCTTTTTTTGGTGGTGATTTGTGAACCGTCTATTGCCAGATTTCGAGAGGGCTGTTATTTAATGTATCCATGCCCCGGAGGACGCAGCAACTTGAACTCCGATGGACGCCTTGGCTCCGATCGCAGACGACTGCGGAAAGCCCCCGAACGAAATCTGAGCAAGAGGACAGCGGGTTAACGGCATGGTGTGCAGAGGCTGCTAAATCACTCGCTCTCAACGAACTCGCTCGTAAGGTCCGGGTCGCGTGGAATCCTCGAATGCGGACGACTGCCGGCCGTGCATGGTGGCCAGACCGCGCCATCGAGCTCAATCCGAAGCTCAAGGAATGCGAGCCGGAGGAAATTTGGCGCACGCTGAAGCACGAACTTGCCCACCTCGTCGCCTATGAACGCAGTGGTCGCCGCCGCATCGATCCGCATGGCCCCGAGTGGCAAACCGCTTGTGCCGATCTCGGCATCCCCGGAGAGTTGCCGTATCACAACTTGCCGTTCAAGCGCCGTAGGATGAAACGCAACCACGCTTATGCCTGCTCGAACTGCCTCGCAGTGATTCATCGGGTGAGACCTATCACGAAGGCTGTCGCCTGCTACGAATGTTGCCGCAAATTCAATAACGGAGTGTATCACGCCCGTTTTCGACTCATCAAAAACAAGTGAAAGCTCAATCGCGATCCGCGACGAATAGGGTGTGAGTGAAGCGCTTCGCCTTGGGATAGGCTTTTGCGCTAATGCATTCGACCGTTTTAAAACAACCCTCCAACGAGCGGGCAAATGATTTGTCAGGATGTGCCGACCAGAAAATGACGCGGCCCTTTGGCTGCAGCGCATTTTTGATCCGGGTGATGCCGGACTTGGTGTAGAGGCGCTCGTTGACATTTTGCACAAATGGATCAGGGCCATTGTCCACATCGAGCAGGATGGTGTGATAGCGATCCGTGCCGCAGCGGTCGATGAGGTCATAGACATCGCCGATGTGGATCCTGACTCGCGAGTCGTCGAGCAGCTTGCCATTCACCTCCTCCATGAACTCGCGGTTCCATGCAACGATGATCGGCAGGAGTTCTGCCACGTCCACGGTGGCGTCAGGCCCCGTCAGCTCTAAGACCCGCTTAAGGGTGAAGCCGAAACCAAGCCCACCGATGAGCACCCGCGGCTTTGCGGCAAGATTCGCACAGGAAAGCTCCGCCATTTGCGCTTCCGACGATGACGCGGTGGTGCTCATGAGTTGCAGGCCAGCCACTTTCAGGAAAAAGTGTCCATCGTGTTCATGCAGAGTGATCCGTTCGCCGTCGGGCGTGGTACTAGTGGCAAGAGTGCGGGTGATTTTCATAAACTAGTGCATTAAGTCTCTCTGTAATTTTCGCAGGAGCACCTCAATTCGCGCTGACATACGATCTTTGGACATACCCGCCAAGGAGTGGTGGACCCCGATCCGCCATGCCGATGAGAAGCCAATGAATCGAGAGCATAGCTTCTCATGGCCCCCGCATGTGCAAGGCGATTCGGAGATCACCTCTCCTTGGGAAGAACGCATCTCAAGCTCTTCTCTTCATGGATCGCTGTCTGAGGTAGCAAACTTGGCCGTCTGAGCCTCATTTTTCGTAAACCTTGATTTGAATTTTCAGAGAAGCGGTGGAAGCTGGAAGATTCGATGTTGCGAAGTGTCTTTCTATTTCTAGCGATGACCGGGCTTGCCGCTGCGGCACCATTGACTCCTGTGTGGCAGTTGGGAGCGGACGACGGGGATTCCGCGCCGTTTTCCCAAGAAAGCTTCGCACCTAACGCCGCACCCGGTTCGGCAAGCACGAAGGACGATGATTATTACTTAACCGGCACTTACCCAGCTCCTATCGGCACGATTGTGGCGAATGAAAACCCAGCTTTCATCGAACGGGCGCTAACTTCGGGCGATCCCCGCAACCGAATCCACTTCCCGCTGACAGCAGCCCAAGCCTCCGCCACCTCGAGACTGCGGGTCACCGTGGATTTATTTAGCGGTGGGGCATGGGTCAATGGTTCCGTCCCGGGGTTTTCAAAACACGACATCCGCGTGACCTTCAACGGTCAATTGTTAGGCGTGCGAAATGGACTCACTTGGGACACGACACTCGTATTCACCATTCCCGCATCCGCAGTCTCTGCCGTCGTCGGTGCGAATACCTTACAAATCGAACGGACCGGCGGCGGGACCGGTGGCTACATCGTCTTAGACTACATCAAGTTCGAAGCAGAACCTACTGCACTTGCCGACAGCGACGGTGACGGGATGTTACGCTGGTTCGAGGAACTCTACGGGTTCAGTGACACCAATGTTGCGGATGCCTCACTGGATGCCGATGGCGATGGGCGGAATAATCTCGCTGAATTTCTAGCAGGCACGAATCCGACCGATCTCGATAGCGACAACGATGGCCTAACTGATTCCCAAGAAGCCTCACTTGGAACCAACCCATTAAATCCTGACACCGATGGCGACGGTCTAACCGATGGCGCGGAGACAGCCTCCAGCCCATTACTGGCCGATACAGACGGCGACACTTACCCCGACAATATCGAGCTTGAACAAGGTACTAGTCCCACCAGCGCGGCCTCAGTTCCATTCAATTTTCCAGGTGCCATCAGCCTTCAGTTCGTCAGTGAAGTATCGAGTTCCGCCGCTCTCAGCAGCGGTGAGCCTGCCGGATACTTCCGCCTGCCGAACTGGAATGCTACGGAGCCACTGCCATTTTGGGTGCCCGATGGAACCATCTTAAACGGCTCCAAGAATGCGCTGAAAAACCATCGCGGTCAGCCCACGACGGCGGCGGCCACTTGGTCCTATCATTTTTCCAGCGATGGACTCCACAAAGGTCTCGGCGATGAAAAACTGCTAGACGGGATGATTCGCACTCAGCGCACGGCACTGGTCAATACCCCTGCGACTGTCAACCTCACCGGCATCCCTTATTCTTCATATGATATCCTGGTTTACCTCGGCAGCACTTATCCGCTGGCACTTGGAAGGGTTTCCCTCGGTAGTAACAACGCCACCACCCGCGATTTCTCCTCCGCCTCTGCCCCACCTTTCGTCGGCTGGAAGGAAATTACCACGACTACTTCCGTTGGAAATTACGTCCGCTACCGTCAGTTGAGTAGTGCTTCGCAGTCTGTCACCTTGCAATCGCAGGGAAATGACGTGGTGGGCATCTACGGCATCCAGATCATCAACACCGCGACTGACACCGACGGCGACGGTATGGCAGACGCGTTGGAAGTGGAGAACCGCTTCAATCCCGCCGTGGCTGATGCGACCTCAGACGCAGATGCAGATGGGATGACCAACGCCGCGGAAATCGCCGCCGGGACCGACCCTCACCAGCCGGACACCGACCACGACGGCATCGCCGACGGCGCGGAGGCCACTCGTGGAACTTCACCACTCAATCCTGATAGTGACACTGACGGTTTGACGGACGGCGATGAGGTCAACGCCATTCCATTTCCCTCAAATCCAACGCTAGCCGACAGCGACTCGGATGGCTTTTCGGATCAAGTCGAGCGCACTCACCATTCGAATCCGCTCTCTGCCACCAGCACTCCGCCGCCAGTGCCGGTATGGAATGCAGCCACTCGCACTTGGCTGTGGCGCATTGATCATCTGCGGCTGTTATGGAATCATGACCGATCCATGTTAGGTGCAGTCAAGTCGGACGAGTCGATGCTATGTGAAGCGGTTATCGACATCAACCAAAGCGGATGGAGCAGTCAGATCGGCATCGGCATTCGTTATATCAATGGCAAGTTGGTTCATCGCTTCCGTGCAGCCCAAGAGGTATTTCATCGCAACGGGCTACCAAATGACGGTTTTTGGAACAGTGACTGGAATGCCTCACCAGTGGATCGCACCCGCGCGCTTGGCTTCAGCGGATACGGTCCGGCCGATGATTCGGTGCCCCTGCGATTCGAGTTTTCTGCGACCCAGCCGAACCCCGCGGTGAATCTCTGGACTCTCCGTTTCCTCATCGCCGATCTCACCAATCCAAGTTACCCCATCACGCTTGCGACGTTTACCGATACAGACGCAGTGGCGGCGGACGCGACATTATCTGCTGGAACTACGGTCTGGAAAAATCAAGACGGCGTGTCGGACCGCATCGATCTAGCAACTGAAATCGGAGTGACAGCACTGATCTCCCCAAGCCCACTTACACCACCAGATTCTGATAACGACGGGATGCCCGACGCATGGGAAACCACGAATTTACTCAATCCCATGAACGCCTCCGATGCGGCGGCAGACCCTGATTCCGACGGGCTATCCAATCTCAAAGAATTTCTAGCAGGCACAAATCCCCGTGATACAGACTCGGACGATGACGGCGTGTCCGATGGGGTCGAGCTCTTCCACGGCACCCGTCCACTCGCCGCAGCCAGCATCCCTGCTTGGTTTAATTTCTCGGGAAAAATCGAAGATCTCGATGGCGATGGCCTTTCTGATTCGTGGGTGCTGTGGAGCGGCGGGAAACGACGCCTGCCCAGTAGCGATGATGATGGCGACGGCATGAGCAACCTAGACGAAAGCAAAGCGGGCACCGATCCAGATGATGCATCGTCACGGCTCGATCTCATGGTGTTGATTTCTAACAATAGTCTAGTTTTGTCTTGGACCAATCTGCCGGATAAAGCCTCGCGGGTCGAAACCAGCGACGCCCTTACTGGCTGGCAAACGGCCACTGGGCTTCCCGCGTCCGGCATCATCGGCGGGCGCAGGCAGTTGACCATTCCAGCGGTTTTCCCCTCGGTGGCCAGCAAGCGATTCTACCGCACGGGAGTCCAGCCGCTCGACACCGACAACGACGGGGTCGAAGACTGGGTAGAGAAGAACATCCTCGGATCATCGACCCTTCAGCCGAGTTCTCTTGGGCAACCCTTGGTGAAGTCTAACGGCCAGACTCTCGGCGGTGATGCCGTGGCTCTGCTCGACCGGCTCCAAGGATCTACGCCGTCCGGCGGTACGCCCGGCAGTACCACTCCCGGTAAACCCTCGCCGGTTAATGCCTCTCGGTTCCTGATGCAGGCGTCATTCGGACCGACTCCCGCAGCAATCCAAGAGGTCCGTGATCTCGGCTATGCGGCGTGGATCGACCGGCAAATCACGCTCCCTACTTCTCTACTTCAGCCTTACATCAAGCAAATCAAGGCAGACGGCGCGGGTCCACGAATCGATCCTTATTATAATTTCAACGCACAAGATCAGTTCGTCTTCGGTAATAACTTCACCACCCCGTTTGCTAGAAATGCGGTCGGCGGTGAGGACCAGCTTCGTCAGCGCGTCGCCTTCGCCCTTTCGCAAATTCTCGTCGTTTCCCGGCGCGATGCGAATCTAGAAGAAAAGCCCGAAGGAGTTGCGAATTACTATGACACTTTATCTCGCCACGCGTTAGGCAACTACGGCGATTTACTGCGTGCCGTCACCTTCCACCCGGCGATGGGCTGGTATCTAAGCCATGCCGGAAACCAAAAAGCCGACCCATCGATTCCGCGCTACCCGGATGAAAATTATGCACGGGAAATCATGCAGCTCTTCACCATCGGTCTGTGGGAATTAAATCCTGATGGTAGCCGCAAGCTCGATGCGAGTGGCCAACCCATCCCGACTTACGACAACGGCGACATCACCGAGCTCGCCCGTGTTTTCACCGGCTTATACTTCGCCTCACCCTACGGCTGGGGCGGCGGTGGCTGGGACGACAGCCACTTCACCCAGCCGATGGTGATGTATTCCGAGCACCACGATTTCGAGGCCAAGCGTCTGCCCCGTGGCAGGGTCATCCCCGCGCAAACAGTCTCAGAAACGAACGGTAACCAAGACGTCTGCGATGCCGTGGATGCACTTTTCCACCATCCTAACACACCACCGTTCGTTTGCCGTCAGTTGATTCAATTTCTCGTCAGTGATAATCCGTCACCCAGCTATATCCAACGCGTCCAAAGTGTATTTGTGAATGATGGCTCAGGCGTCCGCGGAAATCTTGCTGCCGTCGTTAGAGCAATTCTATTGGACCCCGAAGCTCGCCGCCAGCCACTGTCGCCAGAGTTCGGTAAGGTCCGGGAGCCAGTCATCCGCACCATGCACCTCGGTCGTTTGCTTCATCTCGCGGAGACGCATCCCAAGTTCGTCTGGTGGAACTGGCC
>JAYUHS010000005.1:0-19502 GCA_043766715.1 Luteolibacter sp. | reverse complement strand
GGTAAGTGATCTTGTAGCTCGCTCCAGCGGCCTTGATTCTCCAGCCGCGAAATTCGTTTTCGTCAATGATGAGCTGGTCCATGTGGAATCTCATCTACTCGAAGGTGTCATTTGCCTGCCGCTCTCGGAGGCACTCATTTCCCACAGTGATCTGGTCGAGTCCTATTTCATGAAACAGGAAACACGCCTTGGTTCTGCCAAGTTTGCCGCGCTGCATGAAGCTTGTCTCACGAATGGTTTGTTCGTACACGTCCCCGATCGCGTCGAGGTCGCAGGGACCATCGAAGTGCATCACTGGATCACCGGGGAAAACACGGTCATTTTTCCGCATACATTGATCGTCACGGGCCAGAGTGCGAAAGTCCGGGTGGTGGATATTTTTCGCTCGGCGGATGATTCGCAGCCTGGCCTAGCCATCGCTTTCAATGACCTCTGCGCAGGCCAGAACTCGAAGTTAGACTATGTTACTATCCAAGATTTTAACGAGGTGACCCGCGTCATTCAAATCAATGAAACAGCCGCCCATCGGGATGCTTCTGCGACCGGCTTCATCCTCAATGTCGGTGCCTCATGGGCACGGAACGAATCACTTTCCCGGCTCGAAGGCCCCGGCTCCCGCTCTGATATGCTTTCCGTGAGCATCCCCGCTCGTGAGCAGGAATACGACCAACGCACCTTCCAGCACCACGTTTCCGAAGGGGCCTACTCGGATCTATTATACAAAAATTCGCTCTACGACGACTCCCGCACCATCTTTTCCGGGCTGATCTTCGTGGGCGAAAGTGCCCACCATACCGATGCTTATCAAACATGTCGTAATCTGCTAATGAGCGACACCTGTGAGGCGAATTCCATGCCCGGTCTTGAGATCAATGCGGACCAAGTAAAGTGCTCCCACGGCAGCACCTCTTCCCAAATCAGCGATGATGAAATCTTCTACCTTTGCGCCCGCGGCATCACCCCTGAAAGTGCTCGCCAACTCATCGCCCGCGGCTTCTCGGTTGATGTGCTGGAGCGGCTGAAAAATGAAGAAGTTGAAACATTGGTCCTCAAATTCATTGACAGGAAATTTGACGATATCTCGTCGCGGAGGACTTAGAGTTGGCGAACGCTGGTCGGCGGAGGCTTTAAATCGGGTCATTTCCCGAGAAATACCTCTGAGTTCTCGCGTTTCCACTCTCCGGCGTTGACCCCGTCGGTCTGCCGTGCACCCTCCGGCCCCGATGATTTCTGTCCAGTCCCTTCGAGTTGAGTTCGGTGCACGCGTGCTCTTCAATGACCTCGCGTTCTCTGTCCAGCCGCGTGAGCGCATCGCCTTCGCCGGTCACAATGGCGCGGGGAAATCGACGCTAATGAAGTGTGTGGCGGGCATCATTCGCCCCACTTCCGGCCAGATCAGCGCTCCCAAGGGCACTCGGATCGGCTATCTGCCGCAAGAAGGGATTCACGTGAAGGGCCGCACCTTATGGCAGGAAACGGAATCTGCTTTTGGCGAAACGATGGCCCTCTCAGAAAAGATCGACCGGCTTTCTAACGAGCTCATCAAGCTCGATCCGCGCTCCTCTCCTTATGGCGACATGCTCGAGGAAATCGGTGAACTCGAACTCCAGCTCGACTCCATGGACCCCGCGCGCATGAAGCCGCGGATCGAGTCGGTATTGAAGGGCCTCGGTTTCCAGACTAAGGACTTCACCCGCGATTGCTCAGAATTTTCCGGTGGTTGGCAAATGCGGATCGCCATGGCAAAGCTGTTCCTGCAAGAACCCGAAGTCCTGCTGCTAGACGAACCCACCAACCACCTCGACATCGGCACTCAGATATGGGTCGAGCAATATCTCATCAACTACCCCGGCGCTATTTTGCTCATTTCCCACGACCGCGCCCTGCTCGATACCCTCTGCACCCGGACCATCGCCTTCGCCCACGGCCGGGCTGAGGAATACTCAGGAAATTTTTCCTACTTCGAGCGGGAGTCGGTTCTGCGGAAGGAAATCCAACTCAAGCAATACGATGCACAACAGCGAGAAATCGGCGAAATCCAGCGCTTCATAGACCGCTTCCGGGCTTCGGCGAACAAGGCCACACTGGTCCAGTCACGCATCAAGATGCTCGCGAAAATCGAGCGGATTCCGCAGCCAGAGCGCGAAGATGCAGTGATGAATTTCAAGTTCCCAGCGCCGCCGAACTCTGGACACACCGTCGCCAAGCTCGACGCCGTTCACAAATCTTACGGGGCGCTCAATGTCTTCAACGGATTTGATTTCGAAATCAATAAGGGCGAAAAGTTTGCCATCGTCGGTCCTAACGGCGCAGGAAAATCTACCTTCTGCCGCCTGATCACCGGTCAAGAAGAACCGGATGCCGGCGAGCACGCCTTCGGCCACAAGGTCGCCACCTCCTTCTTCTCTCAGAACCACGCCGACGAACTCGACCCAACGCTGACCGTGCTCGAAACGGTCGAAGCCGCCGCCTCCCGCGAAGCGATGCCACACGCGCGGAATCTGCTCGGCTGCTTCCTTTTCCGGGGTGATGATGTTTTCAAAAAAATCGGAGTGCTCTCCGGCGGTGAGCGTTCGCGCGTCGCTTTGGTTTGTATGTTATTGCGCCCTGCAAATTTCCTCATCCTCGACGAGCCGACGAACCACCTCGACATGCAGTCGCAGGATGTGTTGCAGCGTGCCCTGATCGACTATCCCGGCAGTGTAATGATCGTTTCCCACAATCGGAATTTCCTCGATGCACTAGTCACCAAGACCCTCGAATTCCGCCCGGGCGAGCAGCCAGTGCTCTACGCTGGAAATATCACCTATTACTTGGATAAATCTGCCGAGGATGAGGCGAATAAAAAAGGCATCCCCAAGCTCGCGACTCTCGGCGCGCCCGCCGCGACGGGCAGCAGCTCATCCCGCCAATCCGTCCCCGGCGTGAACCGAAAGGAACAACGTCGGATCGAAGCCGAGCAGCGCGAAATCCGCTCTAAAGTTCTCAAGCCCCTAGAAACCGAGTTCAGTGCGCTTGAAGCCAAGATCGCCGAATCCGAAGCCGCCCAAGCGGCTCTCACGCAACAACTTTCCAGCGATGCTGTCACCAATAACCCCGGTAAACTCCGCGAAGTAACTAATGCGGTGGAAAAACTCGCAAAGTCGTTAGAAATCAGTTATTCACGTTGGGGTGCCCTCTCTGAGGAAATCGAGCGCCTGCGTAGCAAGCACGGGATCGAAGTTTAAGGACCAAGTGACCGCACTACCTTTCCCTCTGCGCTCATCGACTCCACCGATTTTTCCAGAAAGATCAAACTAGAGTCGCTTGAAGCTCATTGATCAAGGCCGCATCTTCATCGCGAGCTGCTTGCTTAAGCGCGTGATGAAGATTGTTCAGTAAGCGCTGCAAAATTGCCCCGGGGTCGGCAGACTGACGAAGGAACTCTCGCTGCGTGCGGTTAAGTTCAGGACTTTCTAGCAGAGTGTGCTGGAGATGAAGACGCCCGTGGTCATAACAATCGATGATGACTGGGAAGCCGTCTTCGAAGATTCGGCACAAGAAATGGCCTGGGAAATTTACCCCCTCGACATCAAGATTGAGTCGGCGCCCCACGAGCATGAAAATCAAGCAGAGCCCGAGTGGGTTCGAGAGTCCTTCCGCGATGCACCAAGCAAGGTCAGAATTTCTAGGATCATGGTATTTCTCGGGATTCGCGGTCAGCCGGATGCCGTCGAAGAGAAAGGACCGGAGCTCATTCGCGGTGCCGATGCCATCGTCGCTGGCCTCCTCAGCAAGTAGGTCCAAAGCGTCTGATAGAGGCTGGCGCAGCGAAATACCGTCATGGAGAAAATCCGAAATTGTCCGGAGCAGAGATTCGAAAGTTTCCCAATCCTCTTGGAGGGCGGCCGCACCGCCAGTCGGAGCAATCCATTCGCGGATCAGTGCCTCGCGATGTGGCGGCCTGAGTAACTCAGAAAGCAAGCCTCTCTCTTTTTTGCTCAACGTTCGGGGCCAAGTGGCGAGCCACTCACTAAGATCGCCAGTGCAAAGAGCGAGCCGCTGTGCGACCCGATTACGAACCGCAGGGGTCTCGTCATCCAAGAGCCGGACAAGAGCATCAAGTTCCTCAAGCGAGGGTGGCGCTGCGCTCATCGCAGGTTTCAAAATAAATCGAAAAACTAGTTAAAAATGGTGCGCGATACTGGTTTCGAACCAGTGACCCCCACCGTGTCAAGGTGGTGCTCTACCACTGAGCTAACCGCGCATGGATAATCCCTATTCAGGGGCGCGAGAAGCTAGGATGGACGTTGGATGGGATGCAACCCCTTTTTTGGTTAAAAAAAGAGGCGGGAGATCCGTGGATCTCCCGCCGTTGATAAATCCTAAGTGGAAGCAATTTCAGATTGAGCTGATAAGCCGTTTACCGGTATTGCCGACGGGGATTTTGGCTTATTTCTTCGCGCTGTTGGCTGCTTTCTTGGCCGATGCCTTCTTCGCAGCAACCTTCACTGCTGCCTTTTTCGCGGGAGCCGCCTTCGTTACAGGAGCTTTCTTGGCGACGGTCTTTTTCACTGCCTTTTTGGCGGTCTTTTTTGCACTTTTGGCGACTTTCTTCACCGCTTTTTTAGCTACCTTTTTCGCAGGAGCTTTTTTCGCAGGGGCTTTGGTGGCCGCTTTCTTGGCTACCTTTTTTGCTGGGGTCGTCTTGACCGGAGCTTTCTTGGCAACTTTCGTTACGGCTTTCTTGGCGGATTTAACCGCTACTTTATTCGCTGTTTTTTTTGCAGCCATGGTCGTGTGTCGTTGGAGTTCGCGTTCGATGTTGGTTTTCTCTTCTGGCGTTAATGTGCCGGCGGAGAGGATAGCGAGGAGCGCCTCACTGAGACGTCCTCCAAAAGCATTAGTTAGAAATTCGTGAGTCGCCCGCTGCACAATCAATTCTTGAGAATAGGCAGCCGCATAAACATGTGCGCGACCAACCCGATCACGCTTTACCAAATTCTTGCGCTCTAGGCTCTGCATCACCGAGAGCACCGTAGTGTAAGCTCGGTCCTTACCATCAGGCAATGTCTCATGTACGGTGGCTACCGTAGAGGGTCCTCCGTGCCACAAAACTGATAGGGCTTGTAGTTCGAGATTGGATGGGTGGGTGATCCGTGCCATAAAGGTCTCTTCGCTAGAGAGGAACAAACTAGTAGTTCAGTATTCCGTCAAGTTGAAACCTCCTGATTTTAAGGAAAACCTAAATATTTTTTCGTTGAGCTACTAACATTTAAGTTAGTGCCACCTCACCTGCCCTCTTATTCAGTTTCTGTTGGCGAGTCGGGTCGGATGATTTGACGATCAATCTTCTTTAATGCCTCCCATAGTCCATCATCGGTGGGATCACCGTTGAAAAGGATCTGACCCTCGTTAGAAATCAGGACGAAGGTAGGCAGTGTGCGGATGCGAAGATCAAGGGCGAGCGGCTTGTCTTTTTGATCGATCAGCCAAGTGCCGGGCGGATTTTCACCCAACGGCAGGATCATCTTCCTTGCATCGGTTAGGACGCTGGCCGAATTTTCGGTAAGAATGGAAACCATCGCAATTCCTTTTGCGGCAAGTGCTTTCGCGGTGATGGCATAGTCAGGCAGGCTCCCCTCACACTCGCGGCTTGCGGGGGACCAGAACTGCATCAACATCGCTTTTCTATCTTTCATCAAGCTCTTAAGAGTAATGATCTCGCCATTTCCGAGAGCAACGCATTCGGTGTCGAAGTCGATTTTCACGGAGCGCATGGATTCTTCCAACCGCATTCGCTCGATGTGCGGGGCGAAGGCAGAAGCTTGACGCGGGCTAAGCCAAAACGCTTCGGTAATATGGATTTTAAACGCATCCTTGTCGCCTTTGCTGAGAGAAGTGATGGCTTCGACGTATTCGTTCACAGCAAGCCAATCTTCTTTCACACTAAAGATCGCGGAATCCGTGAGTTTGAAATCTGAACGCTGTTTGATGAACTCAGGGAGCATCGCGGCGATATCTCCGTCCTCGCGCCGATCAACATGATAGAGGAAACGGGCCTCGAGAATGGCCTGATTGCTGATACCGACTTTACGGGCTGCGGCGATGGCCTCGTCGAGTGCTTTTTTCGAATCTCTCTCAGAAAGGAGGTTATCGAGGGCAAGTTCCTTTGCGCTGCCGCTGGGAGAATCGCGCTCTGGGAGTGGGGTAATTTCTGCCGTGGCGACCGAAATGAGGGTGATCAACGAGAAAGCGAGAGTGATGCGCATGAATTTAAAAAGAAAGCCGCCGGTAGCACACGGCTGCCGGCGGCGGGTTGAAAAGGTCAGTGGACCGGTGGGATAACCATCTTTTTACCGAGGACAACCGTGTCTTTGGTCATGCCGTTCGCCTGCTTGATGGCGGCGGAGGGCACCTTGTATTTCGAACTGATGCCGGAGAGTGTGTCTCCTGCGACGACGGTGTGGATGATCGCAGCTCCATTGGACGGTGCTTTTGGGATGACACGAGCGGGAATGTTAGGAGTGGTCGCTGTGGCGGCACCAGCGGGGACGGGTGGCATGGTAGTAGCAGTTACAACACTTTCTTCGTAGGCGGGCGGGGTGTCGTAAACGGGATTCGAGGGTGGGGTAACAGGTGCGTTGACTTGACTGGCGGTAGCACCGTAAGGGTTGGCAGTGTCGTATTGATCTGCCTTATGGGAGGCACAGGAAACAAAGGTGAATGCGAGAAGCGACGGCGCGAGGAGGCGGATGGGATTCATGGTGTCGGTGTAGTGATTTGGAAATGAATTGGAAAGAGCGGACTGGAGAAACCGCCGTGATTCTGATGAAACGTCACGGAGTGGATTCTTTATTCAAACGGAATCTGGACGTAGTCGGAAAAATGCTGTGGCGGTCTGTGAGGTGTGCAGAGCAAGCGCTTCCGGAGTCTCATCCCGCAGCGTGGCAAGACGCTCTGCGGTGTTCGCGACGAAGGATGGCTCGTTGCGTTTTCCACGGTTAGGCTCGGGAGTGAGATAGGGCGCATCTGTCTCGATCATGAAGCTGCCCACGGGACATTGCAGGGCGGTGTCTCGAACGTGCTGTGCAGTTTTAAAAGTGGCGACTCCGCCGAAGGAGACAAGTCCACCTAGATCGAGAACACGTCGTGCATTCTCCCACGAGCCGATGAAACAGTGAAACACGCTGCGCACGGAACTATGGTAGTCGCCGTAGATCGCCAGCGCGTCTTCGAATGAGCTACATCCTTCACGATCCCGCGTATGGATGACGATATTGAGCTGCGCCGCTGCTGCGAGTTCGAAGTGCTGGCGCAGAAATAACCGCTGCCGCTCGCGGAAATTCCCCTCATCCCATCCTTCGGGTGCTGGATGATAGTAATCGAGGCCTGTCTCGCCGATGCCGCACACACGGGAGTCGTTTACCCATTCTGCCAGCCGCGTGGTGGCATCATCCGGTGCGTGGTGGACGTCACACGGATGGATGCCGATACATGTGTGGACGTTAGAATTTTGAGCGATGGTTAGATTCGCTTGAAGATCTTCCAGCGAGGTCATTAGCGAAATAATCTGCGTCACTCTGGCGTCGCGTGCCCGGGTAAGGAGGTCGGGAATTTCCTGCGACAGAAATTGATGAGAAGCAAGATGGCAATGGGAATCGGTCAACATGTCAGTCAGCGGTGCAAAGCAGTAAGAAAGGCGGCGACTTTTTTAAAGTCTTTGATACCGGGTGAAATTTCCGCACCGGAAGCGACATCGAGCGCGGCGGGCTGCACACTCATGGCTGCGAGACCCGCATTTTCTGGGACGATCCCTCCCGCTAACAACATGGGTAATTCTAGATGCCTTCTTCGGAATTCTGATGCAACCTCCCAATCAAATACCTCACCTGTCCCACCATAGATGCCTGGCGCATGGGCATCCAACAGAACTCCCGCCGCGCCGTATTGCGCTGCACGTTCCAAATCCGCCTGCGTCTTAACACCGATCGCCTTGATGAACGGCACACCCGCATCGCGATACGCCGCAGCATCGCCTGGGGTTTCGTCTCCATGAAGCTGAATGGCATCCAGATAGCCCTCGCGTAACAATCGCAGCGGTAGGTCCGGTGCTTGGTTCACAAATACGCCGACTCGCAGAATTTTTCCTTCCAACTCTCGCAACCAAGTCGCGTCCCCCGCCGCGAGATAGCGCTTCGACCTTGGCCAGAAATTCACGCCCAGCGCATCCACACCCATTTCCGCTAGCCGATTCGCATCGGTGCCTGTCGTCACTCCACAGATTTTGAGCGAGACTGTCGTGGGATCGAGAAAGCTTTCGAGCAGCGTCATGGCTAAACGGTAATGAAAATCCGCGAGTTTGAAACTGGTAACTTGTCACTCCACTCGACGGGCTTGCCCACCCTTACAGCGCCAAATGGTTCTTGACGGTCGGGAATGAGGTTCTTGTTCTCATGCGTTCGAAAAAATCCAACTTCACCGATGCCAATCAACTCACCGCCGGAAAACGACTTCATCCACAGCGAGCAATTCCTCCATGGACTGATGAAACGCCAACTCAAGCTTTCTATCTCCTGCGCTGCCGCGTTTCTCGTCCTGTTATTCGGACTTCCGTTGTTAAATTATCTCGCACCCGTTTTCATGGCTCAGCGGGTGGGTGGCTTCACCTTGACTTGGTTGATCTTGGGCGTGCTGTTCTTCCCTTATGTGTGGATCATCGCCCGCTACTTCATTACCCGCTCGATGGCTCTGGAGAATGACGAAGTCCGAGTCGCGGCGGAAGGTAACAAGCGCCAATCCTAACCTACTTCCCACTGATGAAAATCGATCTTTGGATCCTCGCATTCTCCGCCATCACCGTGCTCATCACACTCTGGATGGGCTTCCGCTCCGCAAAATCGTCCAAGTCTGCATCTGATTTTTTCGTCGCAGGACGATCAGTTAGTGTCGGCTGGAATGCATCTGCCATTTCCGGAGAATATCTAAGTGCCGCGAGCTTCATGGGCATCGCCGGCATGGTCATGCTCTCTGGCTATGATGCACTGTGGTATCCGGTCTGTTATGCTTGCGGTTATCTGTTTCTCTTACTTTTCATCGCCGGCCCGCTGCGGCGATTCGGCGCTTACACCATCCCAGACTTCGCAGAAGGGCGCTACGACTCACCAGCTTTCCGTAAGATCGCTGTCTGCTTCGTGCTCTTCATCGGATTCTTTTACACCATGCCGCAAATGAAAGGTGCCGGCACCACGCTTGCCTACATTTTCCCGGGGCTTCCTTATTGGGTCGGCGTGGCTGTGGTCGGTGCAGTGATCACTCTCAATGTCGCACTCGGTGGGATGAAAGGCATCACACTGGTGCAGGCAGTCCAGTATTGGATTAAAATGTTTGCGATTTCGGTGCCCGTGTTTGTTCTACTATCTGTCTATGGCGGGTATGGGAAAAACCTCTCGCTCAACCGATCCGCGACCGATGCACCAGCCGCCATCGTCCAGACTGTCGATCCAGGGAAAATTGCGCGTCTCACCTTACCAGAAAAAGCACCCAAAGATGAGGTATGGGTCGCCCCATTCGGCCCGCTTACTACAAAAGCCGCCAAGGCAGCAGGCCTCACTCCAGAGCAAACTCGCCCTCTCTCACTTCTATATACATTTTCCCTGATCGTGGCCCTCGTCTGCGGCACTGCCGGGCTGCCACATATTCTCGTACGCTTCTATACAAATCCCGATGGAGTTGCGGCCAAAAAGACGACGATGTGGGTGATGATCCTCATCGGGGTGTTCTATGTTTTCCCACCTGTATTTGGAGTGTTAGGAAGAAACTTTTTGCCCGAGCTTTATGATGCCACTGGCTCGAAGGGTCCGGATAAGGTGGTTCTTGAACTGCCAACTTTGATTCGCCAAAAATATGGGATTCTCGGGTCAGTATTGAGTGGCATCACTTGTGCCGGAGCCTTTGCTGCGTTCATGAGCACGTTTTCGGGGCTGCTCGTTTCGATGACCAGTGCCCTCGCTCACGACGTCTATGGTCGCATGTTCCGTCCGCAGTCCACGCCGGAGGAGAGAATGAGGATGTTCAAATGGTGTGCTGTTTTCGTAGGGAGTATTTCCGTTTTGTTGGGATCGATGGTGGAACCTCTAGAAATCAACTTCATGGTCGGCCAAGCCTTCGCCATCGCCGCCGCCAGTTATTTCCCGCTACTCTTTATGAGCGTTTGGTGGCGTGGCATGACCATGGCAGGTGCCGCCACGGGAATGCTAACGGGCGGCCTCTGCGCCCTGGTTTCCGCCGCAGTGGTAAATGTCAGCACGCTCGCCCTCGATAAGGGACCCATGGGTAAAATCTTCATCAGCTTTGCCGGTATCAACGATTTCTGGAAAGCTCACCCACTGCTCCGCATCCTTTGCGAGCAGCCTGCGATCTGGTCCGTGCCACTCTCCATCGGTCTGATGATCCTCATCTCCAATGCGACTCGCAAAAGTATTCCGAAAGATATCAATATGAAAATGCTAGTCCTTCATGCTCCCGAAGCCCTTGGACTCAAACAAGAATACATCCAAGAACAACAAGGGGTAGGTCATTGAGGGTGTCTTAGGAAATCGAACACCCATTGACATCTATCAATCAACTTGTGGCAGTCAAAAATCTACCACTACTCGGGCTGTTAGCGGGAAGCTGGACGACGGCGGTTATTACCGCGAGTGGCATTACTGTAGTCTAGGCCTCCACCGCCACCGCGATTTCCTCCACCACCGCCACCGCTGCGGTTTCCACCTCCGCCGCCGCCTTGGCGACCACGATTGCCGCCACCTTGGACCATTCCGCCGCCGGTGCGCATCCGCAGGTGGCGATCGGCGAGCGATTCGTCGTGCCACGCGTGATCATCCCAGCGAGGAACTGGCATCTTGATGACTTTTTCAATTTCCCGAAGGAACTCGCGCTCGTCTTCTGCGCAGAACGACACCGCACGACCTTCCGCTCCGGCGCGTCCGGTCCGCCCAATGCGGTGGACGTAAGCTTCTGGCTCGTTAGGTAAGTCGAAATTCACGACCAGTCCCACGTCTTTGACATCGACACCCCGGGCCGCGACGTCCGTGGCGACGAGGACAGGCGTTAGCCCTTTCTTAAATTTCTCGAGTGCCTTCTCACGCTGGGCCTGCGACTTGTTGCCGTGGATGGCATCTGCTGGGAATCCGGCTTCGCAGAGGCTCTTTGCGAGTTTGTTTGCTCCATGTTTCGTCCTGCTAAAAACGATCGTGAGCTTGCCACTCGCTGCAGTTGCTTGGCTGCGGAGGAGTTGTTCCAGCAAAGGGCGCTTATTTTCGCGATCAACGAAACAAACTTGGTGCTCGATACGCTCGGCAGTCGTGGTTCCGGGATCGATGCTGACGCGGGCCGGATTACGTAAAATAGTCTGAGCCAGCTCGACGATGTTTGGCGCAAGAGTCGCGGAGAAAAATAACGATTGGCGAGTGGAAGGGAGTAACGAAACGATGCGCTTCACGTCACGGGCGAAGCCCATGTCGAGCATCCGGTCCACCTCGTCGAGCACGAAGAACTCGACCCCGGATAGATCCACCGCACGTTGGTCGATGAGATCCAGCAGACGCCCAGGAGTGGCCACCAGCACATCCACACCCCCACGCATGGCAGACACTTGAGGGTTCTGGCCGACGCCCCCGTAGATCAGCGTCTGCTTGAAACGGATATGAGCACCATACGTGGAAAAGCTTTTGCCTACTTGACCCGCAAGTTCGCGAGTGGGCGCTAGCACCAGCGTCCGGCATTGGCGGGGCTTGATTTGTTGGGGGCGCTCGTGGATCGCATGGAGGATCGGCAGGGCGAAGCTGGCAGTTTTCCCCGTACCAGTCTGGGCGCAACCAAGGAGATCGCGGCCTTCTAGCAGCAGCGGAATCGCTTGGGCTTGGACTGGAGATGGAGTGGTGTAGTTCAGCTCACGCAAAACACGTTGGAGGGGCGCAGCCAGAGGCAACGCCTCGAATTCATTCGGGGTCATGTTATTTGAATTACCTGCCTCGTCCCAAGAAGGGCGGCAAGCGGTGTCGATGAGCAGTTGGAGTGACCTCAAACAATCTCTCATCGATGAAGACCGGAAAAGGGTTGACCGGAGAAATCGGCCTTGCAGACATCTTTAAAAAGCACTGCTGCGAGTGGAGATAGATTGATTCCGGTGGATGGCAAGGCTTTTCGAAACGAAAAATCTCCCGGCCTTTCGTGCACGAGATTCCAGAAGGTGGCATTGAAATTGCAAAGACAACAACTCAACGCCCATCCACCAGCCTCATGATTACCAGCGACGATAAACTAACTACCGACATCCACGACCATTGGCTCAAAGTTTGTAACAGCCTGTTGCATGGCGAGCTTTCTGCCGTTGAGACTTATGCCCAAGCGATCGAAAAGTATGCGCACTCGGCCGCTGCCGATGAGCTGAGACGCATTCGGTCAGAACACTCACTCTCTGCGAATATTTTGTCCGCTAACGTCCGGGACATGGGCGGCGAGCCAGAGAAAAACTCGGGCGCATGGGGACGGTTCGCGACTGCCGTCCAAGCAGCGGCAAACCTCTGCGGTCCGGAGTCTGCCATCGAGTCACTGATCCACGGGGAGAGAGCCTTTCAAAAGAATTATCAGGCAGCTTTGTTGGACCGAAATGTCTTGGTCGAATGCAAAGAAATGATCCGCGAAAAACTAATGCCCCCTGTGTTGAATCATATCTCATGCCTTGAGAAGCTTGGACAAGTGATGTAGTCCGCCTTCCCGAAATTCCTATGGCGCACCGCACCAAATGCGCTTCATCAGTCAAATCTCTAGGAGCGACATCGATCGGGTGCTAGGATCGCATATTCCGCGACTTCCCTTCCTCGGCATCGCACTGGATTACACGAAACCAACGGGAATCCCGAGTGCATTTCGCAATTCCAATGGATTGCAGGCTGCCATTCTCATTCCACTAGCCAGCCTCCACCACGGGATAATCTTCCTTATATTCAAGGGCTTCAACCTTGGTGTTCGATTGGCACACCGCTTGCAAATGAGAAGCTACGATGAAAATAAACTCACGATTTCCGCTCACCCCAAACAACTATCTGAAAAACTCATCGGGAAAGGTGGGCTGGATTTTGTTGTGGCTGGTGGGAATCCCAGTGCCTGTGTTAGTATTCCTTTTTTTCATCCGTGGCTGCACGTGAGCAGTTAGCCGCGCGATTTACGGTGAAACTGCCAACCGCTCGGTGGTCGCAGAACGCTCGAACAGGAAACCATTTTCCTTATACGTTTTCAGTCGAAAATGGGTGGCGGTAGATATCACCCCATCGAGCGAGCTGAGTTTTTCAGAAACGAAGCGGGCCACTTCTCGGAGGTCGCCACCCTCGACTACCACCATCAAGTCATAACCACCGCTGGCGAGGTAGCAGGAGACGACTTGATCAAACCGAGCGACGCGTAAGGCCAACCGATCGAAACCACCACCGCGCTCTGGCGTGACTCTTACCTCGATAAAAGCGGATACAGAGGTATCACCCATGGCCTCGGGATCGATCACCGCGTGGTAGCCTAAAATCGTCCCGTCTTCTTCATACGCAGCCACGTTTTTCGCAATCGTCGCGGGGTCTGAAGAAAGAAGATCCGCAAGTTCTTGGTCGGAAACGCGGGCTTTTCGGCGGAGAAGTTGCAAAATGGGGTCTGTGGACATGAGAAGTAACTAAAAGAGATTTGTTGCGAGGGTATCAGCGGATTTCCGCTACCGATCGCGGCAGGAGCGAAGTTTATTCAATACTGAAAACTTGAAACTGAAAAATCAGTCTCCGAGACAAATCCCCACCGCTTTTGCCGCTTGGACCACTTCGCTCTCCGGCTCCACGAGACGGAGTTGATTGACGGCCTCTTCGATTTTCACGGACCCGACGTGATACGATTGGTAGCTGACCATCCGGCCGAAGGCACCTTCCGCAGCGAGCTTCACCGCCATCACCCCGAAGCGCATCCCGAGAATCCGGTCCAGCGAGGTGGGCGAACCGCCGCGCTGAAGATGGCCGAGTACGCAGGTCCGTGCATCCTTACCAGTCAATTGCTCGATCCTCGAAGCAACCTGCTCGCCGATGCCACCGAGGCGGACTTCCCCCGCGCATTTCGCATCGATGGTGACGGTCTCTCCATCCGGCATGTGGGCACCTTCCGCCACGACGACAAGGGTGCTGTGGTAGCCATCCGCATCGCGCTTTCGAATGTGCGCGGCGATTTTTTCGAAGGAAAATGGAATTTCCGGTAACAATACCACGTTCGCACCACCGCCGATGCCGCCCCATAGCGCGATCCACCCGGCATGGCGGCCCATCACTTCTAGAACCATCACCCGCTTATGGCTTTCCCCAGTGGTGTGGAGCCGGTCGAGCGCATCGACCACGGTGGCGACGGCACTGTCGAAACCGAAGGTAAACGCAGTGGCGCTGAGGTCGTTATCGATTGTTTTCGGCACACCAATGATCGGCCAGCCCTCTCGGAAAAGTTGCAATCCCGTGGTGAGCGACCCATCACCGCCGACGATGATGAGGGCTTCAATCTCCATCGCCTCCATCGTTTCCTTGGCCTTCGCGACGATTGCTGAGGGCACTTGTGCGATGTCGCCCTGACCGACTTTCGCAGCGAAATGGCCTTTATTCGTCGTGCCGAGGATGGTTCCACCCAGTTTCAAGATGCCGATGGTGTCCTTGGGTTTTAGCACCGTGTAGTCGCCCGGCGGCAGGAGTCCTTCGAAGCCATCCCGGAAGCCGATGACCTCCCACCCGAGCTGGTCCGCCGCGCCGACGACGCCATGAATCACCGCGTTTAACCCCGGACAATCCCCGCCGCTATTTAGAATTCCGATTCTCATAGGGAAAATAGGAGTCAGCGACTAGCGCGGCATCGGCACGCTCAGAATCTCGCGGTCTTTGTTCTGGATCAGCGCACCGCCGGCTAGCCATTGGTCGTAAACATTCCATCCTTGGCCCAACAAACTGCGGGCGCGGTTGAATCGATCCGAGTTATTGAGCACCACCACGATGAGACGGCGAGGAGTCGCCCCCTTCGTGCCATCCGCCTTTTGGCGGACTAGCGGGTCACGATCCATACAGACGGAAACACAGGGTCCAGCCGCCGCAGTCGTGCCGGTTTTCACTCCGAGAATACCGATTTCCCCTGCGAGCTCGTTCGTATTCTTGAGGTTGAAATTCCGCTTCACTCCGGCAGAAACCACGGAAACTTGGCGCTCTTGTTTGCTGGTGATGAAAGTGATCGGGTTACGCCGCATGGCATAAATCGACAGCCGGGCCACGTCCGCTGCGGTGGAAAATTGCTTGGCTCCCGGGCGATCCAGACCGTGCGGATTGGCAAAGCGGGTCGATGTGGCCCCCACGGCCCGCGCGAGTTGATTCATTTCACCGACGAAGATCGCCACCGGATCGTCATTTCTACCACGGCGGCGAGCTATCTCGCGCCCGACGTGATCGGCGAGGGTCAGTGCGGCAAGGTTATCCGAGCCAAGAAGCGCCGAGTAGAGCGCATCGCGGAGCGTGAGCTGATCGCCCGGCTGTAAATTCATGGGATTCGGCCCGCCGACGAGAGTGATCGTCTGCGGCACCGTGATCATCGCGCCTAGGTCAGTGCCCGTCGCCGTCGCCCAATCCACCGCCACCGAGGCCGTTGCGATCTTCGTCAAACTCGCGATCGGCCGTTTGGCTCCGGCGTTGGTGGCGATGAGCACCTTGCCCGAGTAGGCCTCCACCACCATGAGACTTTCAGGGGCTTGAGCCATCGTGGGTGATGGCAACATGGCCGTCAGGAAAGCCACGATTATTAAAATTGGAAAAGGCTTCATAGAGGTCAAGGCGCGGAGAATATCCGCCGGAAACGGCAACTCAACCCCAAAGGCAACGGTTCCTCCAACACCCTCTTCGGGAGTGTAAGATTTTTTGATGTATGAACGCGACACCACGGACAGCGTTTCCGCAGATCAAATTTGCCAAGACCGCATTTACCACGGCAGTTGGCAGGGAGACATTGCGGAGGTTCTGATTTACAACCGAGCGCTTACGAAGGGGGAAGAGGCTAAGGTCGGCAATTACCTATCAAATAAATACGGCTTGGTCACGAGCTACTCATCGCTGTTTCCTCCTGTAAATTCGATTTCGGTTGCCTCTTTAGTGCCGGACTCGGTCGGTATAAGTTACACGACTTGGGCTGCTAGATCGAACCAAGGGCTGATCGATCATGTGAACGACGCTGCAATGGATGATCCTGACCGTGACGGAATTTCGAACCTGCTCGAGTTTGCCCTCGGTGGGGAGGCGGTGGTTCAATCACGCACGATTTTGCCGGTGCTGATCAAGGAAGGCGGTAGGTGGTTCCTCGAATATTCTCGCAGTGACCTTGCAATGACTAACACCACTCAGACGGTGGAATACAGCAGTGACCTAAAAACGTGGAAGTCCATTGATGTTGCGACCGACACGAGCGGCGCCGTGGAGATCACCGCAGGTAGCCCTTCGGATTTCATCAGGGTTGCAATTCCCGCAGAGGTCGGACAGCCGACATTCGCTCGCTTGAGAGTGACTAATTAGACTACGAATTCAAGCGGTTCACGCACTTGTAGGACTTGGCAGCGTGCTAGTTAGCCGTGAGGAGCTTCTGTCTCGACGAACCAGTTCAACCATAATGACGTTTACATCCACTTAACTCGCGCACAGCGAAACACCATGGAAGTCATGAACCGTAGGTGCTCCTCGTAACAAGAGATTGCCAAGACCATCGGGTTTTTACTTCCACGGATGGGACAATGGTATCTCAATTGAGGAGGCAACATGCGCTGCTAGGGCGAAGAAGGAAATACCTTGACCGACTATTCCGGGCGATAGAGCGTTTCTAAACGAAAACCACCAATTTCAAACTGGAATGAAGTATTACGGTCTGACGCAGGTGTTCGCATAAACGATACAGAATGAAAATTTTCATCACAGGCATCACAGGCATGATCGGCAGCGAAGTTGCACGGCTCGCCCGGTCAAAAGGACACGAAACATTTGGCATTGCCCGGTCCAGCGCGACTAGTCGGATGGCCGTTGTGGATGAAGCAAATGTTTTACGTTGCGACATCATCGACCGGGATGCGATTGAGCGGGTGATTGCGAGAATCCAACCGGATCTCGTCGTCCACATGGCCGCTCAAGCTTACAATGGAATTTCTTGGGAGATGGAAGACATCACTCATTTGACGAACTACACGGGAACCTTGAATGTATTGCG
Organism: Luteolibacter sp.; assembly: GCA_043766715.1. Lineage (GTDB taxonomy): Bacteria > Verrucomicrobiota > Verrucomicrobiia > Verrucomicrobiales > Akkermansiaceae > Luteolibacter. The sequence continues at coordinate 2,222 of JAYUHS010000005.1, read as the reverse complement.
AGCCTGTAAACTTCATGTGCCAAATGCAAAGGTGCTGCTTGCGTGCTCGAGCGCAGCTTACGGCGACGTGAAACCAGAAGATTCTCCTTTGATTGAGGAACGATTACTCAAGCCCATCACGCCGTATGGGGTCTCGAAGGCAGCGAGTGAAGCACTCGGATTCCAGTATTGGAAAAATTTTGGTCTCAAAGTGTTTCTCCCGAGACTTTTCATCCATGTCGGCACCGGCCATCCTCCAGCCACGGCGATTCAGAATTTTGCCCGGCAGTTAGCTCTGATTTCACGGGGCCTCCTGCCGCCCCAAGTGCATGTGGGGAATCTTTCGACTGCCCGGGATTTCGTGGATGTTCGCGACGGGGCAAGGGCACTGATGCTGCTTGCTGAAAAAGGAAGTCCAGGTGAACCGATCAACATTTGCACGGGGAAAGCCTATTCGATTTCCGACTTGTTGGAGATGCTCATCGTAGCCTCCGGTCTTGATGTCGAGGTGGTTTCCGACCCCAAACTCATGCGTCCCTCAGACGAACCTCTTCTGCTGGGAGATAATACGAAATTAAAAAATCTGGGATGGAGTCCTGACTATTCGATGAAGGAGACGCTGGCGACTGTCTATCAAGATTGGCTTTCCAGAATATGAGTGATTTTTTCTCGGTCTCGATCATCCTTCCCGTTCTGAACGAGACGTATTCTTTGCGTCAGACGGTGGATATCATCGAAAGCAACTGTGCTGAAGATGTCGGACAATACATCATCATGGTATGTGATCGCACTAAACCTGAGAGCTTAGCGATTTGCCGGGAGATTACAGGGCAACTGGGCGACCGATGTTCATTGAACTTTCAGAAACTCCCTTTTGTCGGCGGAGCTTTCCGCGACGCTTTCGATCTCGTTCGTGGCTCGCACGTGGTGATGATGTCGTCGGATCTGGAGACGGACCCGGCCTTGGTGCGGACGATGATCGATGAGGCAAGGGTCTATCCCGACTCAATTATGACGGCATCCAGATGGATCGACGGCGGGGACTTTGAGGGCTATCATCCGGTGAAGCTTTTGGCTAATCGGATTTTTCAGATGATGTTTGCCGTGTTGTATGGAACTAAATTGACTGATCTAACTTACGCTTATCGCATTTTTCCGAGTTCTCTGGTGCGGCGCATCCGGTGGGAAGAATTGAAGCATCCATTTTTCTTGGAGACTGCTCTCAAACCTCTGAGGCTGGGTGTCTCTATCCGTGAAATTCCCGCAGTGTGGAGAGTCCGGACGGAAGGTGAGTCGGTGAATCCGTTTATGGCTAATTTCAACTATTTCAAAATCGCCATCCGCACGCGTTTTTGTAATCGAAATCAGATTTTGCGGGAAGACAGGACCGATAGCCCGTCCTCGACCTGAACGGATTCCGAGGGAATCATCGATATCACTTGTCGGAAATTTTCACGCATGGTGCGTTCGTCACGCTTTTAGCGGTCCTTGAGTCGCTGGACGTCGGCACCGAGCATGAGGAGTTTTTCGTCGATGTGTTCGTAGCCGCGGTCGATGTGATAGAGCCGGGAAATTTCTGTGGAACCCTTGGCGGTGAGGGCGGCGAGGACGAGGGCGGCGGAGGCGCGGAGGTCTGAGGCCATGACGGGGGCGGCGGAAAGCTGGGCCACGCCGCGGACGACGGCGGTGCCATTGTCCACTTTGATGTCGGCTCCCATGCGTTTGAGCTCGGCGCAGTGCATGAAGCGCTGGGGGAAAATGGTGTCTTTAATCACGCTGATGCCGGGTGTGGTGACGAGTAGGGCAGTCATCTGGGCCTGCATGTCGGTGGGGTAGCCGGCGTAGGGCGCGGTGGTGATTTCCACGCCTTGGAGGACCTCGCCGCGGTGGATGGTGCAGGTGTCTCCGGCTTCGTTGAAATCGACGCGGTGGCCCGACAGCTCGATGGCGGCGGTGATAGATTTCATGTGGTCTCGGCAGACGCGGCGGAGGGTGACGCCTTCTCCGGCGAGGGCGGCGGCGGCCATGAAGGTGCCGGCCTCGATGCGGTCTGGGATGACGGTGTGCTCCACGCCGTGGAGTTCTTTCACGCCCTCGATCACGATGCGACGGGTGCCTGCGCCGGTGATTTTCGCGCCCATCGCGTTGAGGAAATTTGCGAGATCAAGGACCTCTGGCTCGGCGGCGGCGGACTCGATGACGGTGATGCCCTCTGCGAGAGTGGCGGCCATCATGACATTATC
>JAYUHS010000004.1:0-2817 GCA_043766715.1 Luteolibacter sp. | reverse complement strand
GAACGGCGAGGTCGCCGGGGCGTGGAGATTCGGCGACGTTGTCGAGGTGTTCGACAAAGGCACCACTGACGCCCTTGCGGACGTCGGCTAAAATGGCTTTTCCGTAGGGCTGCTGCCCGCGGGTGAGGCGAAAGGTCATACCGATTTTTGCGCCTTGGCCTTCGCCAAGATTCAAAACCATCATGCCACTTTCTTGATCGATGCTGACGAGCTTGGCTTGCTGAAGCGAACCAGAACGGACATCGGGGCGAGGCTTCTGGCGCAGTCCAAGAACAGCGTCAAGCTCTCTTAGTGAAGTTTCTACGCGAAGTCTTGCGTCAGGATCTGAAACCACCGCTTGGCGGAGGTAATCTTGAACTGAACCTGCAAGGTGCGTGACTGAACCTTCCAGAGCGGTAGTTCGTTCATTGGCAAGTTGCAAGTCGGCCGCAGCTTGGACGAGGCGATCATCCCCACCGTCCAGTAAATTCTTGCCAAGAGCTTCGAGACGCTCGCGGACTTGAGCTAATTGCTCAGACGCCTGCTTCTCGCTGCCATTTGCCTCAGCAAGGCTTTTCTGTAGTGTCCGGTTCTGTTCGTGGAGGTCAGAAATGACCTTTTGAAACTCGTCGGGCGTCGGCACCGTCTGGGCGGCACACACTCCACCGGCAACCACACACCCGAGGGTGGAGGTAATTGCCAGGATGTGGAAGGTGGGGCGCATCGACGTGACGTAGGAGAACTAGAATTAATTACTTCTTGCCGATACCACCGTGCGTCTTGAACAGACGAGTCGGTGAAAATTCGCCGAGTTTATGGCCGACCATGTTTTCGGTCACGTAAACAGGAACGAAGGTCTTGCCATTATGCACGGCGAAGTTGTGACTGACAAAATCTGGGGTGATCATCGACTTGCGGCTCCATGTTTTAATGGGCTTACGGTCGGAACCAGCTTCGGCAACTGCGTCGATCTTCGCGAGAAGCTTTTGATCGACGTAAGGGCCTTTTTTAAGTGAACGTGGCATGAGAAATTTGAGATTTCAGGTTTGAGATTTCAGATGAAGAATAGGGTTACTTCTTCTTCGCTTTGTGACGGGACTCGACGATGAAGACGCTGGTGGTCTTGCGCTTGTTTCGAGTCTTTTGCCCCTTCGCATGGCCCCACGGGCTGAGAAGATGCTGACGACCACCACCCGATTTCGACTTGCCTTCGCCACCACCGTTCGGATGGTCAACGGGGTTCATCGTCATACCACGCACGGTCGGACGGACGCCCTGCCAGCGTGTGCGGCCGGCTTTGCCCGAAGTCTCGTTCATGTGATCACGATTTCCAACTTGGCCGATGGTGCAGAAGCAACGATCATTAAAGCGGCGGATTTCGCCGGAAGGCATTTTCACCAGCGCCCAGCCGCCATCGCGGTTGGAAAGGACGGCAAGCTGGCCCGCTGCACGAGCGACTTTGCCACCGTTGCCAGGGATGAGTTCGATGTTGTGAATCGATGTGCCGAGCGGCACAGCGCTCAGTGGCATCGCGTTGCCAGCCTTGGGAGCAACGTTAGCACCAGCAATGACTGTGGTCCCAACTTCCAAACCGAGTGGGGCAAGGATATAAGATTTCTGGCCATCTTCGTATTGGATGAGCGCAATACGACAAGTGCGGTTTGGATCGTATTCAATCCCGACGACCGTTGCAGGAGCATCGTGTTTCCCACGCTTGAAATCGACGAGGCGATAGTGGCGCTTGTGACCACCACCGATGTGGCGGGTGGTGATGCGACCGGTGTTGTTGCGGCCACCGCTGCGCTTGAGCGGGGTGAGGAGGCTCTTTTCCGGCTTGCTTTTGGTAATCTCGTCGAAGGACGGCAGATTCTTGTAGCGAGCGGAAGGTGTGATTGGCTTGAAAGTTTTCAGTGGCATGACAATCGGAACTTAAATTGTTGCGTTTGGAGCAGCGGGGTAAATCGCTTAGATGAGATCAAGCGATTCGCCTTCCTTGAGACGGACCATCGCTTTTTTCCAGTGATTAGTGCGACCGGCATCGGCCCGACGCTGGCGCTTGAGTTTGCCGTCATAGTTGGCAGTGCGGACAGCGAGGACGGTCTTGCCGAAGAGCTGCTCGACGGCCTGTTTGATTTCAAGCTTGTTCGCCTTGCGATCCACTTCGAGGGTGACCTCATTGTTATTCTCCTGAAGCATGGTTGCCTTTTCGGAGAGGCGGACGTTTTTAATGACCTGGTAAATATCTTTCATGATCTCGGTGTTAGGTCCGGGGTTCAGGCGGTGCGAGCCGCGAGTGTTTGCACGGCGTCACCCACAAGGATGACGGTGTTGGCGAGGAGCATTTGCTCGATGTTGACGTTCGAGCCGGTGACGAGCTGGGCGTAAGCCACATTGCGAGCGGCGAGGTAGGTCTGGTCGTCGAAGGAATTTCCGACCACGAGAATCTTGCCCGGCTTGGCGATTGCATCGAGCGAGGCAATGAATGACTTCGTCTTACCGTCTGCGATCGAGAAGGATGGGACAGTCACGATTTTCTCGGCTCGGACCAAATCACCAAGTGTGCGGCGCAGCGCGAGCTTGCGAACGGTCTTGGTTACCTTCTTAGAATAATCACGGGGACGTGGGCCGAAGACCACACCGCCGCCGACGAAAATTGGAGCGCGTTTATCACCGTGACGAGCACCACCCGTGCCTTTTTGCTTATAGATCTTGCGGTTGTTGCCCGAGACTTCTCCCCGGGTCTTGGTGCAAGCGGAGCCGGTGCGGCGGTTGGCGCGGTAGGCCACGACGAGATCGTGGACGGCTTGGCGGCCTTTCTCTTCGCCAACCAACACGAGG
>JAYUHS010000003.1:0-43660 GCA_043766715.1 Luteolibacter sp. | reverse complement strand
AAACCCTGCTCGACGCCCTCAGCTCCGACTTCAAAGACATCGCCCGCACCGCCCGCGCCATCGATCTCGACCAGCCCGGATTCGCCGCCTTCTACCGCATCCCCGCCGAACCCACCGCCAGCAACCTCAAGACCCACGCCGACTCCCTGCTCGCCCGCCTCGAAGACGCCCCCACCGATACCCCCGCCCAGCTAACCCTCCGTGCCGACCGCGACGCCATCGACGGCAAAAACCTCACCACCACCGCCGTCACCCCGCCGTCACCCCGCCGTCACCCCGCCAAACTCCCCGCCAAACTCCCCGCCAAACTCCACGCCTGGCTCGCCGCCTCCCGCGTCCAACGCAGCCCCCAACGCAACAAACACACCGAAAATCCAACTGTCGGCACCACTAACACCACCACTTGATCCACAGCGACGATTCCCTCTAAAAACTGGCCAGACCAATCACTGGATGCCAATTTCAGAATATGAAATTCATCGTCACACTGGACCGCGACGAGTATGGCGTCTAGATCGCAGAGTGCCCAGCCATTCCCGGTTGCATCAGTCAGGGCGAAACTAAAGACGAGGCGACGGTAAACATCCACGAGGCCATTCTCGGCTGTCTGGAAGTTCGCGCCGAGCTGGGGATGCCGCTCACCTTAGAAACCCGTCTTGTAGAGGTCGCCGTCGCCAGATCCGCCATGGCCAGCCTCCCCACCATCAGTGGACGACAAGCCCGCGAGGCCTTTATCAAGGATGGTTGGACCTTTGTCCGCCAGCGGGGAAACTACATGATCCTTATCAAATCCCGGACATGGGATTCATCAAGCACCGCCGGGCTGGGGATGGAGCCATACCAGCCCTTGCCTGTATCGTGGACGATCCCTTCCGCCATGGCTTCGCTCAGGTAATTGCGGAGAATCCTGTCATCGACCTTTTCGCTGATGGTTTTCGCCAGATCGGATTTTACGGCCTTCAGCGAGACGTAGGCGTGCTTCTTCGTCAGGCGTTTGAGGGAGTTTTCCAGACATGACCCTTGAGAGCAGGGGGATAAACTTCGCCCTGGTTGCCGACAGGAGGCCCGACCGCCGGTGAAGCATCGGAGGCCCCCTCGATCAGCGCGATCTTGGCGGGGGTGAGGTGGAAGAGGGCGTTGATTTCCGCCTCGCGGGCAGCGGCGAGGACCTTGATGTTTATAAAATCACATCAAACCCTTTTGTGGATCATTTTATTTAAAATATGATCCACAAGAGGGTTTGTGGATCATGGATGATCCGCAAGACCTTCGGCACAGGAAAGGAGTTTTTGGAACGACAAAATGGCGGGTGAACGGCCTGCCGATCTTGATCGAAGAAGGGGCGCTGACGAAAAAATTCGGGGACGACAGCAGTTTTTTCTCTACGAGAAACAAGGGAATAATCATGCGCCCAAGGCGGCCATTCCCGTCCAGAAATAGATGAAGTGCCTCGAACTCGGCGTGAATGACAGCGAGCTGGACTAAGCGGTCCAGTGCATCCGGATGCGCCGGGACGGGTTCAGGCGGAGATCAGCTCGGTTTCCAGAGGATTTTCTTTTTTGAACCGGCTCACCCCCATGATGCTGAAGCCGATGACGCGGCCATCTTCATCCAGCCTTTCCATCACCGCGTCGTGGCTCGTTTCCTTCTCGTAGCCTGCGGCGGCTGAGAAGCGGACTTCCAGGAAATCCACCTCGGCGTCGAACCATACTTTTAATTGAGCGGCCATAGATCTTCTCCGGTTTTTGGTTTCAAGCGGTTTGGAAACTCAGCTCGCGCAAATCGAGACGCGGGCTCCGCTTCGATAGATTTAGGACTTCAATTCCCACCATTTGGTTGTCCTCGTTAAAGTCTAGGATGACACCGGGGGCCACCTCTTCGGACTCAATAATCTTGGTGTCATCTAGCCGGAGGTAGAGCGCGTCGGCTTCTTGGTCCACATGCAGTTTCATAATTTTCCTTTCATCGTCCGGTCGAAGAATACGCTCACTACGCGGTTGGGAGCAACTGCCGTATTCAAAGCCACTCGCAAGACTCTCCCACCAAACTCGGGAATTCGGCGGAAACGTCGCTCCACTGTAACATCCGCCGGGTCCGGGAGGACACATTCCGGCGTGGATAAGGTTCTTTCCAGCCATTCGATTTAGATTCCCCGTTCTTTCATTGCCTTCCGCGCGTGGTTGGTCAGCACGTAGTTCATTTGTCGGTTCCTTCCACCAAGGCAATTTCCTCTTCTGTGAGGTGGAAGAGGCGGTGGACGAGCTGGTTGATCTGGTGCTCGTGGGCGGCGAGGGTGGCCTTGTCCCCGGCGGCGGTGGCGGCGGCGCATTGTTCCGCGAGGGTGGCGAGACGGGATTTTTCTTCGGCGGTGGCGAGCGGGATGGGGCTGGACGAGACATACATGGGTTTGTATTCGAAATACCCGTTTTGGCGGGACGCAGAAATTTGTTCGAGAACGAACTGACTCGCGTTAGAGTTAAGGACAGCACTCAAAAATGGCGCTTCTTCTGAGACGCAAATAGAGGTTTTATCATTGCTGTAAGCTCCAATCGATTCGCAGGCATAAGATGCCGTTCTTTCAATAGCTGGGATCACAATCTTCTGCTGTCCAAACTCGCTCCAATAGGCGCATGAACGAAGTTCCCAGAAATAAACTCCTTGATCATCGCGGTCTTTGAGCCGCTGCCAGTGGGTGACACCCGTGGCGTTTTTGATCTGTTTGAGTGACTCAAAAAAAGCGCCGACTGCTGGATAGGTTTCGCAAAATTTCTCCCACGGTTTCTCCACGCCTTTCCATGGGTGGGCGACGTTGGCGGAGGATTCGATTTTGATGAGATAGAGATCTGCGTGAGTCGCTTGCCAGCGTTTCACGTCGCGGCCGCGGAGGAAGGGTTTGATGATTTCATCCGACTTGGGATCGGCGGCGATGAGTTCGGCGCGTTTCTTGCCGTCGATGACGAAGGCTTCGTTGAAGCCTGTTTTGATGCCGTAATAGAAGCGGCCTTTGACGTATTCGCCGAGGGGCGTTCCGGTTTGGCGGAGCTTGGCAAGGAGAGCCTCGGTGGCGGGTGAGACGAGCCGCCAGCCGTCCGGGGTGAGGGAGGATTGGGCGACGGGGAAGGCTTTGGCGATCTCTTGCGGCAGGGCGGCGGCGGGTTTTTCCTGATCCCACGGCAGGGCGGCGACTGTGTGATCCGCCGGGGCTTGTGCCTTCTGGCCGATGAGGATGGAGGCGTAAGCGATGACGCCGTTGAAGACGGGTGCATCTCGGAAGTCGATGAGGGTGTGGAGGGTGAGGTTTTCCGCGAGATGGGTGCGGAGTTTCTCGCCATAGCCAGCGCGGTAAAATTTGTTGGAGGTGATGAAGGTGAGGACGCCGCTGGGCTTGAGAAGTTGGGTGGCTCGCTCGTAGAAATAGACGAGGAGATCCGCAGTGCCGGTGAAGGTCTGGTAGCCCTCTGCTTCGATCAAAGGCTTCTGGTCCTTGATGAGTTCGTGGCGGACGTAGGGCGGATTGGCGATGACGATGTCGAAGCCGCCGTTTTCAAAGACATCTTGGAAGAGCAAGTGCCAGAGGAAGAAGGGGCGCTCGGCTTGGCGGGTGGTCTGCTGCAACTGAAGGCGGGATTTTTCCAAGCGGTCTAGGGCGGCATGGAGAGCGAGCAGGGATTTTTCTGATTTCTTCTCACTCCAGCCCTTGGGCTTGGGGAGCTTGCCGGAAGCGATCTTGGTTTGCTGGTCGATGAGGGCATGGGTTTTTTCTAAATCCCCGGCGATGCAGTGAGCGATGTGGGCGATGACTTTTTGATCGATGACTGCGCGAAGTGCCGCCTTAGCCGCTGCCTTGCGGGCGGCGAAGTAGGCGCGGGTGGATTCTAGCAAATCATCCTGCTTGGCTTTCTGCGCCTCGCGGAACTCGGCCTGTTTTTCATCGAGAAGATCGAATTCATGCTGGGAGGAGCCGAGGATGGTTTTGAGCTGGAAGGCATGGGGATCGGGTTCTTTGTGGATCTTTGAGAGGTCGATGCCTTGGAAAGACTCGAGCAGGGAATTTCCTTGGATGATTTTGTAGTCGAGGTTCGGCAGCGGGCTGGGTTCCTCTTCATCCACGACAAGGGCGAGCCAAAAGCGGAGGCGGGCGATATCGACCGCGCCGGAATCGAGATCCACGCCGTGGATGGAATTCTGGATGACGGATTTCTTGAGCTTGGCGCGCTCGGCGGGATCGTTGAGCTCGTGGTTCAGCAGGGTGCGGAGGTGGACGATCTCGTTGAGCATGCCGATGGGGAAGGCACCGGAACCGATGGCGGGATCGCAGATCTTTACGTCCTCTAGCAAGGTGGCGATCTTCTTGGCGTGGGCGGCGCACCAGTTGGCTTTTTCCCGGAGATCGCCGGGATCGTGCAGCTCGCAGAGGCGGGTGAGGTGGTGGTTTTTCCCAAGATGGCGCTCCAGATAGCGCAGCAGTGACTGGCGACACATGTAGGAGACGATGACCTTGGGGGTGTAGTAAGCGCCCTTGTCTTTGTTATCCTCGAGGAGGTTCTCGAAGATGTGGCCGAGCATCTCGGGATCGATGCCGACCTCGTGATCCTCGGGGTCGTTCTCGTCGATGGTGAAGTTATACTCGGCGAAGAAGGCGAAGAGGTTTGAGAAAAGCTGGGCTGGGAAGTCGATGGACTGGAGGGCGGGCGGGTCTGGCTCGAACAGGCCGCCGTTGAGAAAGGGCATGCGAGTGCCGGTGAGCGGGAAAAGGTGGCCGGGGCGCTCGGTGTTGAGCGCGTCGAAGAAAAGCGGCGCGAGGTGCGAGGAGTGGAAGGTCTCGGTCTGCCCGGAGGTCGCGGCGAGGGTGAAGTAGGTGCGGAGGAAATCGTGATCCCCGGTGGACCAGTCGGCTGAATGTGCAGGTGCGTGGAGCCAGCCTTTTTTCTGGAGGAAGGCGAGGAAGATGAGGCGACCGAGGAGTTTCTTGGTGAAGTCGCGGATGGGTTTGTCGGCCTTGGACTGAGTCTCGGGGAGGGTCTCGGCGGGAATGGCGAAGCGGGTGCGGCTGTCGGCAGCGCGCTGCGGGGAGAGTAGCTCGGCGAGGAAGGCGGCGTAGTGTTGCTGGTATTTCGCGAAGAATTCCTTGGAGAGTTTCTCGACGGAGAAGGCTTTTTCGACATCGGTGAGGGTGACATTTCCGCCTTTTCCGATGATTTCTGCGAGCCGACCGGCAGCGGTGCGGCAAGGTTCATTTTCTCCGAGAAGGAAGGTGAAGCGCCGGGGCGCGGTTTCGAGGGTGGTGATCGCGAAGGTGTCCTCGTCGAGGGTAGTTTGTTTCGCGGCGTAAGTGAGCCGCCAGTCGCTGGATTTTTGCTGATGGAAGACGGCAAGGACGGCGGATGCACCGGCTTCGTCGATGAAGTTTGAGACGAAGTTCCGCAGTCCGACGCGATTGCGGGCGAGCTTCACTTGATGCGAGGTTTCTACTTCCAGCAGGGCGATGGTGTTTCCATCTGGCAGCTGGATAGTGCCGAGCTGGCGGGTGGATTGGACGAATTCTTGGGAGGCGGCGAGTGGCTGCGGGGTGGAGAAGAGTTTCAACGAGCCGTCTGGGAAGACTTCGTGGAGGATTTTTTGCCAGCCATCGAGCTGGTAGCGCTGGCTGAGGCGTTTTTGGAGAGATGGGGTGGAGGACATGGAAAAGGAAGTGCGCGAAGTGATCAGTGATCTGTGATGAGAGCCGAGCCTTTGCGGGAGATGCGGTATTTTTGGAGGCGACTGTTGGGTTTGTCGGGGAGTGTGCGCTCGATGAGGGTGGCCGCGAGAGCGGGATCAATGTAGTGTTTGCGAAGGTGTGTTCTGTCTTTCAATCTCAGATGAACTAGAATTTCCGAGTTTCCAAGAGGGCCAATTGATTGAATAAGGCGTAACAAAACCAACACCGCCACTGGTGGGGTGACTGGTGGGGTGACTGGTGGGGTGACTGGGGCCTCGACTGGGGCCTCGCTCGAAGTATTTTCCGCGTGGATGGACCTAGGGAACTCGGTGATAAAGATTCCAGCGACTTGGGTGAAGCGGACGTCGGGGGATTTTTCGAGGATGAGGGGGATGCCGCGGCCCCATGCCTCGATGAGTTGGATGCGGCGGAGGAGGTCGGCGATGAGGGGATTCCGACGGCGGGAAACCTTGCCGGTTTTTAAGGTCCGCAGGGTGACTCCTTCCATGAGAGTTCCGGGGTTACGGACTTCGACGCGGTCTGGGAAAACTGCGATGCGGACTTCGTCGGGATCGCGGTAGTCGCGGTGGCAGAATGCGTTGATGATGGCTTCGCGGAAAGCGTCGCGGTCGATCTCGGGAACGTCCACCCGGACAAGTCCATTGAGTTTCATGCCGATGCGGATGTTCTTGAGAATGTATTTTTCTGATTCCTCGATGAGCGTGAGGATATCGCCGGAAAAGTCGTGTTGGTCGATGAGGGTCGCGGTGGTGCGAGTGCCAAACACTGCACAGCGGAGAGTGAGGGCGGGAGGTTTGGCGAAAAACACGCGCACGGCATTGAGGTAGTGCCCGTCCGTGTAAAGGCCGAGGCTTTCGAGCGCGCTTTGTGCATTGGTCCAAGGGAGACTGGCTTTGCGGACGTAGGCGCGGATTTTTGCGGTGTCGGGCTTGAATGCTGGGTTGGTGATCGGTTCGGAGTCCCAGCCTTGATGGCTGCGGTTTTTGCTCAGGATGATGGCCTCGATTTTCTTGGCTGAGAGCTGCCGGTCTTCATCAGCGACGCGCATGTAGGCACGGCCATGGGAGTAGTAAGGCTTTTCACTGCCAGAAAAGGAGACGCGGATGCAGGACTTGCCTTCTATCATCACCACGGAGACGTCTGGGTAGATCTTCGGTTCGATGTGGGCGGCGATGGCTTGGGAAACTTTCCGCAGGGTGGTTTCGGAGACCTCCATACCGGCGGGTTGGCCGTCGTTTTTGATTCCGAACCAGAGTTCGCCTGCACTGTGTTTATTGAGTATCGCGGCGATGGAATTCAGGCCATCGCTGAGTTCCGCGAGGCTTTTCTTCAACTCGATGGTTTCGGATTCCTTCACTGGAAATTCAGGTGGGATAGGAGAACGACTCGGAAAGGATGATGACTGGCTCAAGGTCGGCGGCGGAGAGCCCGGCGTTGAGGTCTTCTGCGGATTCACCGTCGTAGCTGGAGAAGTCGTAGCGGCTGAGGATTTCCAGAATTTTATCGAGCAGCGCGGCGGGTTTGAGTGGGGCTTTCTTGTGGGACTTTTCTAGCTTCACCAAATCGCGCTGGAGTTTGCCGAAGGCGGCCTTGCGCAGGGCGATCTGGGCGTGCTTGAGGTGGGTTTTTTCCTCAGCGGAAGCGAGCGTCGGGTGCTGAATGAAGATGTTAAGGAACTGGAGGGCTTTGCGCTCGTTAGGACCGATCTGATGGTCCACGACTTGGTCGCGCACGGCCTCGGACTTGAGCGTTTCGTGGTAATGTCCGACTGCCGCATTGACTTGGTCGTGATGGCACTCGGGTAATGGCACGCCCTTTTCCTTGGCATTTGCATGGAAAATGCGGGCGGCCTCGACGAATGAGAGTTCTTCCACGGTTTTGTCCGGGTGGACGTAATAGAAGCCATCGCGGCGGCGGTTGCGGACGAAGGTGATGGTGGTCTGGTCGCGAAGCTTATCTTTCCTGCCGACGCGGGCACGAAGAGGCAGGTTGCGGATTTCCCGGAAGTGTTCGGGGTTTTGTTGGCGGAATTTCCGGAGCTCCATCAGCAGGGCGAGCGACTCATCCTTTTCATCTTCCATCTCCTTGTCGAAGAGGCCGAAGTTGTCCACCTCCTCGTCGGTGGAGTAAATCTGGCTGTCCTCGCCGAGGGCGGAGTGGAATGCCTGGAGTTTGACGAGGGCTTTCTTTTTGAGGTCGATATCGGCATCGACCTTGGCCGTGGGGAAGAAATTGTAGATGTGAATCTCAGCGGCAGTGGTGCCGATCCGGTTGATCCGGCCAATACGCTGCATCAGGCGGGTGGAGTTCCAGGGGGTGTCGTAGTTTAGAATGACATTGGCACGGTGCAGGTTGACGCCCTCAGCGAGCACCTCGGTGGAGATGATGATTTCGTAATCGTCCGACTGTTCGGCGAGTGGGACATTGGCATCGAAGTTGGCTCTCACGTCTGGCATCCGGTCCTTGCGGGTGCTTGAGTTGATGGTGAGAATTTTCTCAAATCCACGGAGATGAAGCTGCTTGACGAGGTAATCCGTGGTCTCCTTGGACTCGGAGAAAACGACAAGTTTCGGTTTTCCGTGAGTAGCGGCAGAGTGGTTAATCTCTGGAGACAGCAGTTCGGTTTTGAGTCGATGGACGAACTCGTCGAGTTTCGGATCCTCCTTCACCGCGCCCCACCGCGCTGCGAGATCGTTGAGAATTTCTAGGTCTTTTTGCAAACCCGGGAGGAAATTTGCCTCGAAGTCCTCGGGGGTGCAAATCTGGAGCGTGGCATCGTTTCCCTGCATCGCGAGGATCAGTTCTACCAGCTCGTCTTCACGATCCTCAATGATGTATTCGGAGACATTGAGACTCGGGGCGATGTATATCTTGCCGCGTTCGAACATGGTGACCATCGCCTGGGTGTTGTCCCGAAAGCGGCCCAAGGAACGGGTGAAGGCATGGAACGAACTGTCGAGCCGCTTCAGCAGCAGGGTGCGCATGATGCGGGCGAGCTGTGAGGAAATCTGCTCGGCGTGCTGATACTTGATTTTCTTCTCAGGGACTAAGGCACCGATGGCGCGATAGCGATTGTAAGTGAGGCCCTTGTCGAGATCTGCTAGGGTTTCGTCGTAGAGCTGATCCAGCTCCGCACTGAGAGGATAGAGGATTTTGTGAGGTGCATTCACCTTGGGGAATTTGATTCCTTGGGCGACGAGATCTTTGCGATAATCCTCGTGTTCCCACAGGTCAGTGCGGGTGCGACGGATGGTGACTTCCGTGACGATCTTAATGCGGATTAGTTCATAGATCCGCTGGATTTCCACGCGGGCATCTTCGGGGGAAAGCTCCTTGAGTGCCTTCTGGAATTCTTTCTGACGATTGGCGAAGAAGCGCTGGAGGTTGGGGACTTCAAGGGTGGAATCCTTGCCGTCTTGGAAGAGAAGGAGCTGGTTCTTGATGTCGTTAGGCCGATTGTTCAGCGGCGTGGCGGAGACGAGGATGACGCGTTTGCGATAATAGCTACCGTCGGGAAAGCGTCGAGTGGTGCGGGTTTTACAAATCCGCTGGAGTTCGTCATAGGAAGCAGCGGTGTCGTTGCGGAACTTGTGGGCCTCGTCCACGATCACGAGATCGTATTTTTTGGCGTTGGTGATCTTGTGAAGACTGCCGTTGCTGACGACTTTAACGCCCTTTAACTCAAATTTCTCGATGGTAGTGAGCCAGCCATCCTTCAACGCTGGCGGGACTATGACCAAAGTTTCCGAAAGATGGCCCGGGAATCCGTTGTGATAGAAAAACTTCTTGGCGATGAGGATGGCGATGATCGTTTTTCCCAAACCGACGACATCTGCTAGGAAAAAGCCGCCGTGTTTCTGAAGCAGAAGAAAACCCTGCGTGACGGCGTCCATCTGATAGGCGAGACGCAGGAAGCCCTCAGGCAAATCCGTTTCGCTATTCGGATCATATTCGATGGCAGCACCGAAGTATTCGATGAGTAGTTTGTAATAGAGCTCGAATGGCGTGAGATCGTCACGAAGGAAGCTGTTGTTGGTGACCTCGGTAATTTCCTTGGGAAGGACATGGACGGATTCATCCCAGAGTTTTTCGAACTCATCGGCCGCGAATCTCACATCGTCGTAGTCGTGGCTCAGGGCGTTGAACTCGTAAGTCTGATCGTCTTTTTGGGCACCCAAGCCGGAAGCAGTGAGGTTGGATGAGCCGGTGATGACGTGGCCGGGCTTGTGTTCGTTGAAGCCCTCGGGGAGGAAAATGTAGATTTTCGCGTGAAGGCGTTTGGTGGGATGGGCTTTGATTTCGACCTTTTTCGCGACCACATCCTCGACGAATTGGAGGATGCCAGTTTCCACCTCGCGGGAATAATGGGCATTCTGGATATCGGCAGCGAGTGCATCGCGGAATTCCTTGAGCGCCTTGCCGGCGTCTGCGAGGAAGAGTTGACCCTTTTTGTGGTATTCCTCGACGATGTTATCGACATTGATGCCGACTAGAATCCGGACCACCGGGACATTAACGAGTTTCGGGCGGATGGCGAAATAGCCCGATGCGCGAAGATAGCCGACCAAGGCGTCGAAACGGGCGAGGTCGGGGTTATTCTCGAAGATCCCCTCGAATTTTTTGAGCAGCGTGTTGCTGTTGTCGTTAGTAAAAAAGCGAGTGGACATCTGGACGGGGTAAGGCTCCGTGGTGCGTCGGAGTCTTGGGTGAATTTTGTAAATTATGGCGATTTGGGTGAGACAAATGGGCAAATCTCATACGAGGTGATAGCTTACCCGCTGATCCCAATTTTCTGGTCTGATTGCCAGAGCAAACTGGATTTTGATCCGATTCAGTTCGCCCCGTTTCACCTGCAGTCGAGGATGAGGACAGGGTTTTCGTTGATGTGGAATATTGGGGTAAAAGCTAAAATGCTGAAAGCTGAGATGCTGAAATGGAGAGGAAGAAGTTAGAAGAAGTGCCGAGTGATCAGTGAGCAGTGATCAGAAAAGAGGGCGATGTTTCAGAAGGGGTTCATGACTTGGGTTTCTTGAGTGCCTTTCTTGCCTTGGCTTCGAGTTTCTTGACGCTTTCCACGGTGGGCAGCTCCTCGGGCAAAGGTGCCGACTTGGGCTTGGGAAATATCGCCAGAGTCATAAAGCTGCTTGGCTTTCTGCTTGCTGATTTTTTCCTCCGCGCGGGCCAGTTCGACTTGGTTGGTGATGTTCAGTTTATTTTCTAAAATCATGCGGCTGGCTCCTTTCGATTCAATGGATTAACAGTCAACTGATGGTTGACTGTTGCCGCCTCGGGCAAGTGAGTGGTCATAGAGGTGATATGAAGTTTTTCATGAGATTAAGACAGCATTTTCCAGATTTCGGTGAGGAGTGAATTGTGATTCATCAAATTTCAGGAAGTGCGGGCGATAGACATGGCGGCATGAAGACGGGGGTGCCGGCGTAGTTGCCGGTCATGCTCATGCCGCTGAGGCCGGCTCTCTGAAAATTCTTGGCGAGGCCGAAGTCGGAGATCTTGGCGCGGTTGCAGTGGAGCAGGATGTTGTGCGGTTTGATGTCGCAGTGGACAAAACCTTCTTGGTGGGCGGCGGCGAGGCCTTCGAGCGCCTGGAGCGTCCACGGCATGAGCATCTCCGGCGGGAGGGGGCCGCCACGGGACTTGGCGACATCGGCCAGCGAGCCGCCGTCGCAGTATTCCATAACGAAGAAAAAGGTCCTAGGTCCGAGCCGCTGTCGAGGAAGCGGACGATGTTAGGATTCATTAGCCCTGCGATGACCTGCATCTCGCGTTTGAACTGCTCGATGGCGAGGGGTTCGGCCTAGGCGCGGGAGAGCATAAGTTTCACCGCCACCGGATCGCCGCCGGATTTCGGAGTGGCGAGATAGACGACCCCGCAGCCGCCGCGGTTTCCACACGCACTTCGATGGTAGATTGGCCGACGGTGATGCAGTCGCCGTGTTTCAGGTCGATGCTCGGGTATTGCCGGAGTGCGCCTTGCTCCGGGGTTTCGCCTTTTTCGCGTCCGCCACATTTTTCCCCGTTGATGTGCGTGCCATTCATGCTGCCGAGATCGCGGAGGGGTGCCATCGGCGGGCAGGCTTCGAGCAGGAAGTGGTGGCAGGAGACCCAGAGATCACCCGGAACGCAGAGGTGGCAATCTGCCATCCGACCGAGCAGGAAAGTGTCGTGTTCGGTGAGGGCAAAGGATTTCGAGATGCCGTCCGGGTTGAGGACTTGGAGGTGGACGGCGGACGTGGGGTAAATGCTGAAATCCTGAAATGAAGAGGAAGAAATTCCGCGCTAGCAGTGATTAGAAAAGGGAATATGAGGTGTTTTGGGAAGATGAATTTGGGCGATCTGGCTTTGTTGTAAATGGGGTGATCAATAGTCTAGTCCGCACATTGAAATAATTTGAGTCTTTGGGGTCACCAATAAATGGTACTAATACTCTCGGATCAACAAAACGATTGGGTATTGTTAGTCGGTTTACTCTGACTCCATTCACGAGCTCGCCTAGTTTTTTGAATCCCTCGACGACCCAAGCGCCGAGAAACGCTAACCCGACTTCCGCGATGCACTCGGCACTCAGCACTCAGCATGTCTGCAGTGCGATGCTCGGATCCGCTCGCACCCGACAGTGGGTGGACGTGAAAATGGCGCGATCGGATCCGTTCAAAATAACCGGGTTGAACGATGGCCTCTCGCCGTAAGTCATCATTTTTCCGTCGGAACACCTCCATTCTTGTCGAAACGCCGCTCCCGAGGCGCGTAACGGATATTCCCACGTCGGCTTAGTCACTGCGGTGTGGCGTAATCGTCTTTCCAGACAGTTGGAAGCATTCCGCAGCGCGGGAATGGGGTCTCCTCCACCCTCGGGCCGCGCCGGAATGTGAGGACTCCCCTTTCCCGCTAGGCGACGCGATTCCCGATCGCGGGAGACTACTTGTCACCGCTAGCACCCACACTCCGCAGCGCGGGAATGCGATTCCAGAGCAGTTGGAGGGATTACCGCCCTCATCGCTCCTCAAGTGACGGTATTGCACCCAATCGCTGCCTTCTCCTCACACGAATTTTAGGTCCGGTAAAATCAGAGAGGTCGTCACATGGGTGCAAAACGAGGATTTCAACGGCATCGGCGATGACTTTCCTGAGCAGGTGCCGCAAGACAGTCCTCGCCAATGGGAGCGAACAGACAGGAATGGATCAGGTTTTTCTAAATACGCTGACGAGATCAGAGCGGTCGCGAAGAGGCTTGCTGGTTTGATCTCCCCCACCCCTTCATCGCAAAAAGGTTTTCAGCCTTTGACCCCTGACGATTCCCTTGCCACATTTCTCCGCCATGCCAGACGGTCTTTCATCGGCGGAGTTGCTTCGCTACTCACGCCACATCCTCATTCCTAACGTGGGAGAAGTTGGGCAAATCAAGCTGAAAAATGCGTCCGTCCTACTCATCGGCGCAGGGGCACTCGGCTCACCCACCGCCCTCTATCTGGCCGCTGCCGGGGTGGGCAGACTGGGACTTGTGGATGCTGACCGGGTCGAGGCTTCTAACCTCCAGCGCCAAATTCTGCATGGTGAGTCATGGATCGGAAAATTAAAGTTAGATAGCGCCGCCGCTCGACTGAGCGAGGTGAATCCACTGGTGACAGTCGAGCCACACCCCGTGCGTTTCACCCCAGACAACGCGATGGAAATCGCTAATTCGTACGACATCATCGTCGATGGCTCGGATAATTTCCCCACCCGCTTCCTCACGAACGACACAGCATTCTTCCAGAAAAAGCCGCTCGTTTACGGTGCGATCCACCGCTTCGAGGGACAAGTCGGCCTCTTCGCCCCGCATCTCGGCGGGCCGTGTTACCGCTGCCTACTACCCACGATGCCACCTGAAGGGAGCGTGCCGTCGTGCCAAGAAGCCGGCGTGTTAGGCGTGCTCCCAGGGATCATCGGCTCCTTGCAAGCGATGGAAACTCTCAAGCTCATCCTCGGCGTAGGTGACCTTCCGTTAGGTAAACTCACTTATTACGATGGACTCCAAAGCACCTTCCGCAATCTCAAGCTAACTCGCGATCCGCAATGCCGCTTGTGCGGCGACTCCCCAGAAATCATCACCGTTTCCAACCCCGAAACTCAAGCTTCCCACTCTTGCACCCTTATCTCCGAATCTATGGAATCCATCACCACCGCCGAGCTCCGCACCCTTCTAAAAGGTAATTTCCAAGGCCTCCTCATCGACGTCCGCGAGCCGGATGAATACGCCGTCGCCATGATCGATGGCTCACGACTCATCCCGCTAAAAACGCTGCCACAGGAACTGGACAGCCTACCGAAAGACCGCGAAATCCTCGTTCATTGCAAGGCAGGCGGTCGGTCCGCCAAGGCCGTCCAGCTCATGCTCGATCACGGTTTCACCCAAGTCAAAAACGTCACCGGCGGCATGGACGCTTGGTTAAGCGAAAGCTGAAAAACCAAGTGACGAGCGACTGGCGGGCCGCACTAGGCGACTTGCCTACCCCATTTACTAACAATCACTACAAAGCGGTGTGCCGTGGAGGTATCAACCGGGGTTTTATCTTCGCTTACTCAAGGTAACGCACGCAACAGGGGAGAATGACATATCGGGTGTTGTTCGATCATTTCCCCCTACGCTTCGAACATCCTCGACACGAAAAGCTCTGCGAGGCGAGACTCTGTTACCTAACCGAATGCTTTTAGAAATCCCACTTCGATCGCTAGCGGCTCGAAGGCATTGGTTTCCAAGGTGCGCCTCAGCGACTCCAGCGCCTCCATCCGCTGGAGTAGCTTCCTCTCCGGCTCGGCCTCGGCGATTTTCCGCAAGGCCGGTGCCGACTCGGGGAAGTCCAACCCACCCGCTTGGACCTTCATTCGCAACAAGTCCGCCATCCAAGCCATCAGTACGTCGAAGAGTCGGTTCCGCGCGTCGAGATACTCTGCTTCTGCGGCCGCTTTGTGGAAATCCTCACGCTCCTTGAGCCATTTTCCGTCCGTGCCATCGCGATAGGCAGCCACCTCCTCCTTCGCCGCTGCCTTCGCCGCGTCATCCGCCGCATCGTGGAATTCTGATAGGAACGAGGTAAATGCCGCCTTGAGGTGCAGCGCCGCCACTGGTGTGCCGAACCCACGCGAGGCCACCGCATTGAGAGCAGCAACTAATTCCGCACCGCCTTCTGCAAGCAATGCGCGCCCGCCGAGCAGTGGAAGTCTCACGCAGCGCGAGAGGATGGTGGGTAACAGCCGTTGCGGATTCGCCGTGAGCAGCAGGAGCAGTGTATTCTGCGGAGGTTCTTCGAGGGTTTTTAAAAATGCGTTTGCAGCTTGGTCGTTCATCCGGTCCGCCTCGGTGATGACCCCGACTTTGCAAGCGCCACCGGGTGCGGCCAGATGCAGCGTGTGCTCCAAACTACGGATTTCATCCACGCCGATGCGGCGGGATTTCATGCGCGGACGGATGATGCGAATCCAGCCGCTCTCTAGCTCGTCCAGCGGAGGCGTTTCTACAATCACCGGCGTGCCAAATAAATCAAAGCCCCCGGCCTGCGCTCCGCCATTCACCAGTTGGATCAGTCGTGCCGCCAGATTTTCCTTACCACTGCCATGTGCTCCACTGATGAGAAATGCGTGCGCCAACCTCTGCCGCCCGTGGGCGGAGGAAATCATCTCGAATGCTCGGTCTGCCAAATATGCCATGCCGCGTCATCGTCTTCCGAACCTCATACGAGGCAATCCCGAAAACGGGACACCAGCCCAATTCCCGCTTGTATTCGTTGAGAAATCGCTCCGATTCAAAAATGAAAACCCGCTACCACCGATCGTGATAGCGGGTCGCTATGAATTCTTAACGATCAACTCGAGTGAACCCGAGCTGGGCATCAATCAAAGACGTCTCCGGCGGAATGCAAATGTCAGCAATCCGAGCATTCCGAGAACACTGCTGGCAACTTCCGGCACAGCCTCAGGGCTGAAGGACACGTTGTCTGCATTGGCGTAGTTACCCATCCCAACACGAAATGTATAAGTGCCTGCTGCCAAGAACACTGTGTTGGAACTGGGTACCCATGTTTCAATATTATCAACCTCAGGCACCGACACTGATGGACTCGAGAACAACGAAGTCGTGTTCGCAGAATCCCAGATACTGGTGAATCCTGAATCGGAACCACCAAGGCGGCGACTGAACCAGCCGCCGAAGGTGACGTTCGAGTCAACAGCGACCGTCACAGTCTGGGAGAAGTAGCCAACTCCGCTGATGTCCACGTAGTTCTGACCTTCCTGTGCAAGATCGGGTCCATCTATATAGGCACCAGTGCCAGTGACATGCACCGTGTTTGCGATATCGTCACCTGCGGTCACTGGAGTAAACGTCCAACCATCCGGCACTACTGGAAGGTTATTCCCATAGGCTAGCGTGCTCGGAGTGGTCAGCTCGAAGCTTCCGTTTAATAGGATGTTCGCACCGGATGCAAAGCCACCGAAGGTGACCAGTGAACAAGCTAACACGCTTGTAATCTTAGACATAGTCCGTTTCTTATTTTTATATTTCATCTTAGGGGAGGTTGGTGAATCGCAAAACACCGCGATCACGGCGGCATCCTGCGAAGATCGCGAAGTGTGTCAACCTCCAATCCCTCGAAGAATCCACTATTAATGCGATCTAACTACAAAGTAATAGTTAGAATAGTAAGCCCACTATTCTAAGGCAGCACTTTGGATAATTGAGGCGCAAAATGCACTATTACTCCCGATCAGGATCCGAACGATGATGCCTAATTTCAAATCTTCCCCCTCTCAAAATCGCCACACTAACCAGCGAGCCACTCGCTATCAGCATCTTACGTATCACTTCCGCTCACCTCCATGAACGATCTGATACTCAAGTTCACTGATGCCTCGTCTTACCGACGGACTTTTTAGGCGCAGGCTTGCGAACGTTTCTGGCAGGAGTGTCCTTCTTCTTCGCGTCGATTTCCCGAGTGCGTTTCCGCCAGTCACGTTTCACCGGTGGTTCGTCGAGCGTCGGCGCGGCGCTCTTGGCGTGGTAGTCGAATCCGCGCAGTCGCTTGCGGTCGATCCGCTGGCCGATGGCGAGCTCGGTCATGCCTAGTAGATTGAGGTCGCCCTTGGGGATGAGACTGATCGCTTCGCCCTGCGCTTCTGCTCGACCGGTGCGGCCGATGCGGTGGATGTAGTCCTCGGGATTGACGGGGAAATCGAAATTGATGACCTGCGTGACGCCGTCGATGTCGATGCCGCGGGCAACGATGTCGGTGGCGACGAGGACTTGGAACTTGCCGTCTTTGAAATCTTGGAGTGCTCGTAGGCGCTGCTCTTGTGAGCGGCTGGAGTGCAGGCGGGCCGCTTTCAAGCCGGAAATCTGAAGGAACGCGGTGAGCCGATTCGCCCCGTCTTTCATCCGCACGAAAACGAGGACGCGAGTAAACTTCGGCTGCTTGAGTAGCTCCAGTAGCATTTCATTTTTTAAATGCGCGGGCACTTCATAGACGGATTGCTCCACTGTGTCTGCCGGATTTGAGCGGGAGCCGATCTGCACCATTTTGGGTTGATAAAGAAACCGCCGCGCGAGCGATTCGATCGCTTTCGATAGGGTCGCAGAGAACATCAGTGTCTGCCGACGCTTGGGTAACTCCGCGACGATGGTCTCGATGTCTGGTAGAAATCCCATGTGCAGCATCCGATCCGCTTCGTCGAGAACGAGAGTTTCGAGCAAGGTGAAATCCACTTTTTGGCGACCAAGTAAGTCGATCAAGCGGCCAGGCGTGGCGACGATGATGTCCACGCCCTTCCGCACGGCTTTGATCTGGGCATCTTCCTCCACGCCGCCGAAAATCGCTGCCACACGGATCGGTAAGCCATTTCCGTAGGAGCGGCAATTTTCCATGATCTGCAAGGCGAGTTCGCGGGTGGGAGCGAGAATGAGAGCCTTGGTGCCGCGCGGTTGATTGTTTTGATTTGCTTGGGAAATGCGGTGAAGCATGGGCAAGACGAAGGCGGCGGTCTTGCCGGTTCCGGTCTGGGCGATGGCGATCACGTCGTGGCCCTGCATGACTTTAGGAATCGCCGCAGCCTGGACCGGCGTGGGGCGGGTGTATCCGGCTTTCTCAATGGCGCGGAGGATCCCTTTTTCGAGTCCGAAGGTGCTGAACGGCATAGGTTGAGGGTAAACTGCTCCCTGCGGCGATGGCACGGATATTAATTCGCCCGACGCGGCTCGCCCGTCACATTCGTAAAACGGCTTCGGCGATGGCGTCCTCGCATCCGGCCTCGGTACGGATGTAAATTTCTTGGAGACCTTTGGCCGACTGGGTGACCGCCTTGAGCCCCCCGGATACCTTGCGCTGGACCCGGACCGCGCCGGTCGCACTCCCTTGGCCGAGTGATTTACCACCGTATGACCGACCGATGATCACGCCGATCACGCCGTCCAGCGCCTCGATCCGGCGCATGACGAGGAGACATTCCTTCGAAGAACTCTGGTGGCGACCGCGTGACGGCATTGACGGTATTCTAGCAAGACGGGTGGGACTGAGAAACCAAAAACCCTCGTCACGGCGGACCGGACGAGGGCTTGGATTGATTTCGCCCAATCAGAAGGGCAGATTACAGTTCGCCGGCCTTTTCCTTGGACTCCTCGAAGCGATATCTGGCTTCGAGGTCGGTGACGTTAGGTGTGGCGACGGGTATTTCCGCCACAAGTTCAGGAGCCGCTTCTGGCACAGCGGGTTCGGTGGAGGCGAGCACGACGCGTGTCGGCTGAGTTTCTACCCGGCCTTCCATGTCTTCGCGCTCGTCTTGGCCTTTCGATTTCGCACCGGAAACCGTCATTTTGCGGCCCATGAAGGGCTGGTCGTGGAGCACCTCGACCGAGCGGACAGCGTCGTCCATGCGAAGCATTTCGACGAATCCGTAGCCCTTGGAGCGGTGGGTGCTGCGGTTATAAACAATCTCGACATTCCGCACGCCGCCGATGCCTTTGAACAGTTCTTGGAGATCCTGCTCGGAGACATCGTAGGAGAGATTTCCGACGTAAACGCGGGTGGATTCCACGCTCTTCGGGTCGCCACCACGGGGGCGGTCGGCACGGGGCGCACGTTCGCGCGGCTGGCGTTGTTCACCCTCTGGACGCGGTTCACGCGGTGGGCGGGGTTCACGCGGCTCGCGAGGTTCGCGCGGTGGACGGGCGTCGCCCTCTTTGGTGCGGGCATTCCGAGTATTGGACTTGGGAGCGCGGTCGCCGCTCGGGAATGGAGTGGACTCGACTTGGCGGTCAGCCCGTTCTGCTCGTTCATTTCGCTCAAGGCGAGTCGGCAGTGCGGGTTCTTTGTAGAGTCCGATGGCCTTGAGGATTTTCTGCCAGAAAGTCAGCTTGGCCGGTGCGTATTTGCGTGGAGCCTGTGGGCGGAATTCGTCGGGACGGGTGTTTTTTTCACGACCGTGGGGATGATCACGATGGTCACCTCGAGGATCGCGCGAGTGATGATCCCTGCGGTCACCCCCTCCGCTGCTGCGGCGTTCGTTGTTGTTATTGTTACGGTTTTGGCCTCCGCGTGAGCGGCGGCGACGGTTGTCTCCCGAGTTACGGGAATCTTGTGTTGCGTTTGACATGGTGTCAGTGGGGTCATGGTTTCAGGCGGCCCGGCGCGGCGGACTCAGGAGTCCGGCAATGCTGGAAGGACCTCGTGCTGACCGGCATGTGTCTGACAACTGCGGCTTTTTGGTGCCGTGATGAAGCTCCGCAGCCTGCGGAAGGCGACTTCACCCGTGTCGGAACAAGCCGGCTTGCGCCGCCGCCCGTGAGGCAGGTGGTTCCGGTGCTCCTGACCGCAGGCCGATTTCACGACCCTGAGAAATGGGGTGAATCTGTAGGCACTCGGCCGGATGCGGACATCGGAGGTCTAGAAAAACCTGCTCGGGGCTGAAATTAAGATCTTTTCAACCTTTGGCAAGGCTGGAACCGGAGCAGACAGATTTAACTTGGACGGGCAGAACGAAGGCCGCGGTTTTTCAGCGCCTAGGATGGATTTATTTTCTCGACCCATCGTGGTCCTTCTCTCAGTTTCTCGAAATATGAGCCTCTGGGATAATTTAAAGGATAGGGTCGCAACGATGAATTCCTCGCTGCAAACGAGCATCAGCAAATTCAAGAACGCGGAATTCGCCAATGGCTCAATGGCCATCTGCGCGATGATCGCGGCGGCGGACGGCAGTGTGAGCGGCCAAGAAAAGGCCAAGATCGCCGCTCTCATCACCAATAACGAAATGCTCAAAATCTTCCCAGCGGCGGAATTGAAGCAAAAATTCGATCACTTCTGTGACAAAATGGCCTCCGATTATGACTTCGGCAAGGTCGAGGCAGTCCAAGCGATTTCAAAGTTGAAGAGCAAACCCGACCAAGCGCGGGCGGTGATCCAGATCGGCATCATCATCGGCGGTGCGGATGGAAATTTCGACGTAGATGAGAAAAAGGCGGTGAAGGAAGCCTGCAACGCGGTGGGCATCAGCCCGGCTGATTTCGACCTTTGACTGGAGCCGACGCACGACCGAGCTATCCCCAATCCACCGACCATGAAAGTCATCGCACGGGGGCAAAAATCGACATTAGCGAGCCTCGGTGTGGAAGGTTCCGCCCCGGTGGTATCGGTGGCGATCTCGCTGGAATTGAACGGCGGGCCGGAAGTCGATGTGTGTTGTTTCGGGCTGGATGAACAGGGCCGGCTATCGGACGAGCGCTACTTTGTTTTCTACAACCAACCGCAGTCACCGTGTGGCGCCATTCGGGCACAGGGAGCATCCGGCGGAGTGCTACAGACGTTCGCAATCGATTTTTCAAAATTGCCGACGACCATACGGAGGCTGGTTTTCAGCGCCACGGTCGAAGGTTCCGCAGCCATGCGCCAGATCACGCGGGGCGTGGTTCGACTCTCGTCTCCGAGCGCTGCGGTCGCTGAATTCCAGCTTCAAGGGAGCGATTATGCGGACGAGAAGGCGCTGATGCTGGTTGAACTCTACTGGAAGGACGGCTGGCGTCTCGCCGCGACCGGCCAAGGTTTCGCAGCGGGCCTGCCGGGGCTGCTCAAGCATTTCGGCGGCGAAGTGGCAGAAGAACAAGTCGTGCCGCCCAAGGAAATCCCACCGCCGCCGGTCCAGCCCAAGGTCTCGCTGACGAAGCTGACGCTGGACAAGCCCGGCGAGCGTAAATCGATCAACCTCGAAAAAGGTGCCAGCCAAAGCCCGATCCACATCAACTTGAATTGGGACCGCGCCACCAAGAAGGGATTCTTCGGCGGCAGCGGCAAAGAAGCAGACCTAGATCTGGGCTGCATGTTTCTCTCCAGCGATGGGAAAAAAGGCGTGATCCAAGCGCTGGGGAAAAATTTCGGGAGCCGCAGTGCCCAGCCTTTCATCTTTCTCGACAAGGACGACCGCAGCGGTGCCGCTTCGGACGGGGAAAATCTCTACATCTGCCGCCCAGATCTGGTCGAGAAGGTGCTCGTTTTTGCCTTTATCTATCAAGGAGCGGCGAATTTCAGCACGGTAAACGCCCGCTTGATCCTCCATGAAAAAGATGGCAGTGAGACCCTAATCCGGCTTGACGCACCCGGACCGGGCGCGACGTTCTGTGCGATCTGCTTGATCACTCGCACGCCCTCCGGCATGGATGTGACCAAGGAAGCGCGTTATTTTAAAGGCCACCCAGATGCCGATCTCCACTACGGATTCGGCTTCAACTGGACCAAGGGCGCGAAGTGACTCCACCCACAAATTCTCTCCACTGAACCTAACTAAACACACCCAAGAAAAACCAAACTCATGGCTATTTCACTCAGTAAAGGCGGCAACGTATCCCTCACCAAGTCCGCCCCCGGACTCACCAATATTGTCATCGGCCTCGGCTGGGACGCTCGCGCCACCGACGGTGCGGCCTTCGACCTCGACGCCAGCGGCTTCATGCTGACCCCTGAGGGAAAAGTCCGCAGCGACGCGGATTTCATCTTCTTCAATCAAGCCACCTCGGCCGATGGCTCAGTCAAGCACCTCGGTGACAACACCACCGGTGCTGGCGACGGCGACGACGAACAAATGACCGTAGATCTGGCTAAAGTCCCAGCCGACGTGGATAAAATCGCGATCGCCGTGACGATCCATGAGGCTGATGTCCGCAAGCAATCCTTCGGCATGGTCAGCCAAGCCTTCGTCCGGGTCGTAAATGCAGCCGATAACTCAGAAATCGTCCGCTATGACTTGAGCGAGGATTTCAGCATCGAGACGGCACTGGTCTTCGGCGAAGTTTACCGCAACAGCGGGGAATGGAAGTTCCGTGCGGTCGGCCAAGGTTTCCAAGGCGGCCTCGGCGCGATGGCAAAAACCTACGGCGTCAACGTCTGATCACCCTTCACCACTCCAAATCATGGCTATCAGTTTACAAAAAGGCCAGAAGATCTCCCTGAGCAAGGAGGCTGGCGGCGCGACCCTTACGAAAATCGTGATGGGACTCGGCTGGGATGCAAAAAAGACCAAAGGATTCTTCGGCATGGGAGGAAAGGATCAGGAAATCGACCTTGATGCGTCTTGCGTGCTTTTCGACGAAGCGAAGAACCCCGTGGACTCGATTTACTTCAACCAACTCGCCAGCAAGGACGGCAGCATCATCCACACTGGCGACAACCGCACCGGCGCAGGCGACGGGGATGATGAGCAAATCGTCGTCGATCTCTCACGCGTTCCGGCGGGTGTGAAGTCGATCATGTTTCTAGTAAATAGCTTCACCGGGCAGAATTTCAGCCAGATCGAGAATGCCTATTGCCGGGTGGTAAATGGCAGTAATAACCAAGAACTTGCCAAGTATGACCTGAGCTGCACCGGTGCTCACACCGCGATGATTATGGCCAAGGTTTACCTCCACAACGGAGAATGGAAAATGCACGCCATCGGCGACAACACCTCGGGACGGACGTTCCAAGACATGATGCCGGCGTTGCAGGCCGCGATTTGATGATGCCGGATTCCTCGACCGCGAAATCCCATCCACCAGCTCGCGTCTGGTTTAACAAGTGCTTCTCCAGCGTCCACGGCGTGCTCCGGCAGCTCCGGGACGACTGGGGAAGTACTTTATTTCTAGTTGGCAGCCACACTGAGCGAGATTTCGGGCCGCTAGCAGCCTGTGATTTCCCGGTCGTCGAGCCGGTCGGTCTGACGGAAGACGAGTATGTCGATTGGTGTCTCGACTTCTGCGAACAACAACGGATCGACGTTTTCGTGCCCGGCCGGATGCGCGAGGCGATCTCGGACCGGCGGCAGGATTTCCTTGAGCGCGGGACGAAATTGGTCGTCGCTGGGGACGGTGCGACCCTGAAATTACTGGAAGATAAAGGGCGATTTCTCTCACAACTACCAGATGGGGTCAACGCACATCAGTTCCACCGAGTCCGGACATGGGAGGAATTTTCGGAAGCTTGCAAGCAGCTGGAAAACAAGGGTTTACGAGTTTGTTTCAAGCCTGGGACCGGCACGTTTGGACTTGGATTTTACATCATCGACGAGGCGATGACCCCGTTGAAACGGTTGCTTCGCAGTGAGGCTCACCGGATTTCAAAAGCAGAACTTCAAGGGGTGCTCGCGGCATCCGAGTCATTTCCAGAGCTGTTGGTCATGGAATACTTGGATGGCAGCGAGTTCAGCGTGGACGTGTTGGCAGAGAATGGTGCGGTCCTTGCGATGGTTTGCCGCCGAAAGCCGATGAACGGACGAGTCCGACTTTCCGGGACTTCACATACGCTTCGGGTCGAGGAAGGCCAGTCGCAGGTGCTGGCCAGCGAACCGGAGATCGAGGAAATGGTCCGGCGCCTTGCACGGCATTTTAATCTGGGCGGATTGTTCAACGTCCAGTTCCGCAGCAAGGCCGAGCGACCTGAGCACCCGTGCCTGTTGGAAATCAACGGCCGGATGTCTGGAGGACTGCCCTACGTCGCGCTCTCCGGACTGAATTTACCGCTGCTCGCTATTCAAATCGCGATGCGTGGTCCTGGCGAGCCGCTGCCGGAAATCCCCGTCCCGAATCTGCCGCTGCGAGTGCAAGACCGAGCAGACGTTTTCATCATGCCAACCGCCGTGCCATCTGCTCCGGCGACGTTATGGAGCTTGAAGGAACCCGGTGTCCACGAGGCCCGGCTACCGGCAGGGCACTTTGTATTAACCCTTGAGCGTGAAGACATTCCCTTCCGCGAGCTGTGTGATCTTGCGATCCGGAATAACGCACTGCGGCGCTTCCTCTTCGTCAGCCGCGTCTTGGGTCGCCACTGCCCGGTCCGCCCGCAAGTGCTCCGAAAAGTGGCGGCGGAACTCGCCCGCAAGCTCGCTCTCCAGCTCAAGCCCGGCCCCGTGGTGTTCATCGGCATGGCGGAAACTGCGACCACTCTCGGCCAGGTAGTATTTCAGGAATTTCTCGCACAAGGAGGCACCGGACTCTACATCGAGAGCACTCGCCGCAGCACCGGCGGCGAGCGGGCGTTCGGATTTGCGGAGAGTCATTCGCACGCCACTGCCCACGTCATTCATCTTCCATCCCCTGAAGACGATCCCGCTGAATTGCTAAAAACCGCCAACCAAGTGGTGGTTGTAGATGACGAGGCAACCACCGGCAAGACCGCCGCTGGGTTAGTCCGTGCATTGAAAGCATGGCGTGGTGACGACGGTGCTCGTTTCGACGCTTGGCTCGCGGTCATTTTACGCTGGAAACAAGGGGAAGAAACGGGTGCAGATTTCACCGGAATCGTATCGCTCGCCGAAGGAAATTTCAGTTTCAGCACCCGCGGCGATTTGCCCGAGGCACCGGCGGCGAATCCTCGCATCGACACCCGCGTGACCGCTCCTCGCGGCGTCCGCCACGGCAGCCAGTCTCCCCAATCCCTCCCCGCAGACTGGAAAATTTCCACCCGCACGGGAGAGAAAATCCTAGTCTTGGGAAATGGTGAATACGGTTTTCTCCCGCTACTGCTGGCGGAAGCACTTGAAAATCAGGGAGCCCAGTGCTGGGTCCAAGCCACCACCCGCTCGCCGATTCTCGCAGGCGGCGCGATCCAGCACATCCGGTCGTTCGAGGCACTTTCCGGCGAGGGCCACGGCGAGTTTCTCTACAACGTCCCGGATGACCACGGCTACGACCGCGTCATCTTGTGCTTGGAGGACCTCCCACCTGCTGCCGGACATCCGATTTCACAAATTCCACGGCTGGAGGTGAGATTATGACCGACTGGATCGCCACCGATCTCGACAGCACGCTCTTTAACCGCGCTTGGGCAGCGGAGGACGCAATCCCCGCCACTTGGAATCTGGAGCTGGATTCTTCTCGGACGGCATCGAGTTGGATGAAATCTGGAACCCATCGCTTGCTCGAAGTGCTGGGAAAATCCTTCGCACTGGTGCCGGTGACAGCGCGGGACATGGATTCATTTTCACGCGTCGAGATCCGGGACTTGAACCTTCGCGGCCCAGCCATCATCGCGAACGGCGCCTTCATTCTCGGCTGGGATGGTGAACCGGACCCGATTTGGCAAGAATCGATGATCGCCCTGCTGACTCCCTGGCAAAGCATTCTCGACGATTTCTGTGCATGGCTCATCAAGAAAAGCGCCGGTAATGCACGTCCGCGCCTGATTCCCGGTCCGGGCGGTTTACCTGCCTATCTAGTGGCGAAAGCTGGTCCCGGTTGGTGGAATTCTCCCGATGGCCAAGCGATCCTCGCGGAAATGAACTGGCTCGGCTGCCGGGTCGAAATCCTCGGCCTGGAGCTGCAAGTGCTGCCGCCCGGCATTGGCAAGCGCAACGCTACCCTCGAACTTCAACGCCGTTATTTCGCAGACCGGCCACCCCTTCTTTGTCTTGGCGACATGCCGCTGGACTTGGAATTCATGCGCTTAGGGGACTTTCTCGCAACGCCGATGGGCTCCACCCTCGAACAAGCATGGTTGAGCTAAACCAACCATTTTCTGGAAGTTACTCGCCAGAAGAAGTGTCTTTCCTGATGCGCCGGATGCACTTGGAAACCACGCTACTGGCGGACCGGGAAAAATTGATCCAAAGCGGTCAGCGTCATTACAGCGAAATGATCGGCCCTGAGGACGCACCCACCCGCGACCGACTGAAGCTTTTTCGCGAGTCACTGGTATCCAACGGCTCACGAATGGCAAAGGACCTTTCTGTGCTCGCTGCAGGAATGGCAGCATCCGCCGTAAATGGCGAGCTGACCGTCGTTTCCATCGCCCGCGCCGGCACTCCTATCGGCGTCCTATTATGGCACCGGCTGCGGGAAATCGCACCCCACCTGCGCCTGAAACACTACTCGATTTCTGTCATCCGCGACCGCGGCGTGGACTACGCGGCACTGCGCTGGATCATGGCACGGCACTCGCCTGTCAGCCTCCGGTTCGTCGATGGCTGGACGGGAAAAGGCACCATCGCCGACGAACTGCGGCTCTCCATTGCCGCTTGGCCCGAGGCCCCCTCTGACTTGGATTCCGGTCTATGGGTGCCGCTGGATGTCTGCGGCGCAGCGACTTTCGCCGCCAGTTCGCAGGATTATCTGATCCCGTCCACCCTACTCGGCGGCACGCTTTCGGGTCTGGTTTCGCGCAGCGTTCTACCTTCCGGCGAGGAAGGCGGCGCGGCCTTCCACGGTTGTGTGCCGTTAGACTCCCTCCGCCGTTACGACCTCAGCCGCTGGTTCATCCGACAAATCCAGTCGCTCATGGCCGCCCTTCCCACTCCAGAATCCGTGCAGAACGCCAGCGCCGGTCCACCACGGCGCGGGGAAACTAGCCGCTGCCTCGACCTCATGCTGGCACGCCACCAGCTCACCGATCGTAA
The DNA here is from genome assembly GCA_043766715.1 of Luteolibacter sp. GTDB lineage: Bacteria > Verrucomicrobiota > Verrucomicrobiia > Verrucomicrobiales > Akkermansiaceae > Luteolibacter. The sequence goes on along the minus strand of JAYUHS010000003.1, from coordinate 17,043 downwards.
CCGCATCAAACTCGGCATCGGCGAAACCGTCCGCGTGCTACTCCGGCGGCTACCTCACACCATCTGGCTCAGCGATCGCACTAATCCCACCGATGCCGACCTGATCCGCCGCCTCGCAGCCCTCCGCAATGTCCCCGTCGTGACCGAGCCAGACCTTGCGTTCGACGCCATCGCCGTCATCGCGTCCGTCTGAACCCCGCCACCGAGCTCCATGAACCGCCAATTGCACGCAGATCTCCCGATGTTGGCTCCGATGCTCTACGTCCCAGCAGACCGTCCGGATTTGGCAGAAGTGCTCGGTGGCCAGCGGGACCTCGGCGTCTGTTGCATCGCCGTTTGCCTCGAAGATGCCGTGCGCCCGGATCATCGTAAAAAAGCCGCTAGCACACTCTGCCGGATCCTCGAAAAACTGGAGCACAGCCCGCGCCAAATCTTCGTCCGCCCCGCAGATAATGATGCTTTCGACTGGCTACTCGAATATTTACCCGTGGATAAAATCGCCGGGTTCATCTTGCCGAAAGCGACCGTCCACACCATCCACCTCTGGACCGAGAAAAGCTACGGCCTCCACACCATCCTGCCCATTTTAGAAACCCGCGAGGCCCTCGATTCCGTCGGTCGGCGCGAGCTTGCCCAAGCCTGCGCCGCCCACCCACCCGTCATTCCCGGTGCCCGGATCGGCGCGAACGATCTATTTTCTCTGCTCGGCGGCCTCCGCCGTCCGTCTGGCAGAACCATCTATGAAACACCCGTCGGGCGGGTGATCGATGGGCTACTGGAGGCCTTCAGCGCCCAAGGCGTCCGGCTTTGTGCCCCAGTGTGTGACCGCATCGGCGATCTGGAAACCTTGCAGCGGGAAGTCGTGGAAGACATCCACCGCGGACTCTTCGCCAAGACGGCGATCCACCCGCGCCAAGTCCACGCGATCTGGCGCTCCTACCTGCCCGACCCCGCGGAAATAGAAGAGGCCCGGCTCATTTTACAACCAGATGCCCCCGCCGTCTTTGGCCTCAACGGTGACATGCTCGAACCCGCCTGCCATGGCGAGTGGGCCCGCCGCCTGCTCCAACGAGACGCCCTGCACCGGTCTGCAGGTGAAATTCTTAAATCACCCCACGCCTGAAAGGCCCTCAGCGTGAGCTCGACCCGATCAAGTTCGCCAACCAGCCCGCAAAGCCCACAGTATTTCGCGAAGCGACGATCACCTGCCCAGTGCCGCTGAAGCGATTTACCATCCCCTCCCCGCTGGTCATCGAGTTCACTAATCCACTGAAAAATCCGCCCTGCGACGTCGCAGCGGTGATGTTGTAACTCAAGGCCGCGTCCCACGCCACGACGTGCGTATTGTCCACAATCGTGTCGCTACCCGGTTTCACATCCATCGCGAATAACGCCCCGAATCCCGCGATGGCGAGATTCCCATGACCCGCCGTTTCCATAATGAAAAACCCACCCGTCCCACCGAACAACGCCTGGCCGATTCCCTGATTCTTAACCTTGATCTCCAAACTGGTGTCTGCCGCCAGAAACGCCCCGTCATTGAGCCGGAACTGCCGCGTGCCACATTCCAGAACCATCACATCACCCGGCATATTTGGCGAAAACAACGCATCCCCATCGCCGTTTGCAGCCGACATTGTCTGCTGGAAAAACGACTCGCCAGAAGTGAGACGCCGCGCCAGCGCCCCCAACACACCGCCACGCACTTCCCCCTTCAGCTCGAGCGTCGTATCCATTGACACCATCGCCCCACGTTCCGCATAGATCGCCTCACCTTTTTTAAGACTGACATGGAGGAATGGATCGACACTTCCAACAACTGAGAAATTGGCCATGCGTAGATGGTAGGTAGATGAACTTAAAATGGAAGAAAGAGTTTGGCCGCAGTTCAACTCTTTATCTTCCCTCAATATCCGTAATCATTTGTCGTCTGCACTCATTAGCGATGCATTTCCACGTCAAATGCGCTTCCTTAAAGTTGACCAATAACGCGACTTCCAGCCCAATGATATTCAAGTAACCGACCATCTGAGCAATGTGAGTATCGTTGAAAGTAGTGACGAATTTGGGATCGACGATGACCTTCTAATCGATAGTTAGTTCAGGAACAAGTTTAACAATGAACTGGCTAAGGTAATGCACGGGATACTCTCTTTGCTGCGCTGTCTCGTGTCCCCGCGGCCTTAACTCGATGACCAGAGCGCTCTCGTAAAACTTCTCATCAAGACCCGGTTTCACCTCATTCAAAACGGACATAGAAGCTCCGATAATTGATTTTGTGATTTCCTCGCAAGGCATAGGAGATCATTTAACCACGATCAAAAGCCTATTGAAGATAGAAAATCAGATGGATGAAAAACATTCGCTTCATCCGCGAAATCTGCGGTCATATTTTTTGTACAGAGTCATCCTTCACTCGCTCGGATTTTAAAACCGTCGCCGCAATCTGGATTGGCGGTTAGTTGGGTGTGGCATCCGGGGCAGGTGCTTTTTCCACCCTCTTCGCGGGCGCCGCCGCAGAATACGGTGCCGCAATTTCCGCAGGAACCCGCACCTTCGGAACCGCAGTGGGCGCAGGCCGGGCAGCCGTTGACTTCCCGCGAATTGATGGCGGGGAGCCGTCCACCACGTTCGCCGAAGTCCGAAGTATCGTTGTCGAGCTTGTGCGCTGATACGGGATTATAGAGCTGATAGGTGGGATCAAATCCATAGCGCATGAGATACGGTAAGCGCTTCACACCGCAGAGTGCATAGAGAAAGAGTTGGCGAGGCGGGCTATCGTTTTGCTCATCTTTGGCCCATGGGTCTAACTCGACCTTTTCGATCGATAACGGTAATTTCGCAAGCATCGCTGTCTTCTCATCGCCGTCGGCGACGCCCATGCTGGCGGTGCTTAGCGTTTCGCTGATCCAGACGAAGAGCTTGGCCCAACCTTGTTCGTCGGTTTGTTGTAAGTTTAGAACGATGTCGGTAACTTCTCTCAAGCCGGCGAAATCGACATCGTCGCCGGCACCGATGGCATAGAAATTTCCGATACTGGCGATGCGGTGAAGTTCCTCGAGCGGAGCGCGCCAGTCGTCGCTGGGCTGGCCATCGGTGATGAGGACGACGATGGGCCTGAAGTCGCCCTTGGAGCCTGGCTGGTTCTTTCTAACTTCCTGCATCATGCGCTCTGCCAGTAGCAGCAGAGCGCTGCCGAATGCGGTGCCGGGTCTGACTTTTAGCTTCGGCACTTGGACTTCGTCGATGGGTTGCAGCGGCGTTTTCAACTCGGCGCGGCTGTCGAAGGTGATGAAGGATAGATAAGCAGTTTCTAGGGCGTGGGGATTCCGCTGGAGGGCGCGGACCATCATTTCGATGCCGGTCTGCATGCCGGTGATGCCACTGCCGATCATGGATTCTGAGCAGTCGAGCAGGACGTAGATGGGGAGGCGGCGCATGGTCGTTTTAAAACTTTAATTGGGTTAGTGATCGGTGATTCTGACGTGCACGAGCCGCCCGCCGTCTTCAGGACTGAGCAGGAGTTTTTGATTATTTTCCAGAATCACATGCGACCCGGGCGGGATTGGCTTCTCTTCACCAGAAGTGATATCTTTGAGACCGGGCAACGTTTGATTGACCAATAGCCAACGGCCATCGTGAAACACGAAGTAGCCAACGGGTTTTTTCTGATGTGCGATTAGCCGTTCGTTTGGGAAGACGGAACGCGAGATATGCCATGGATAGAGATAAAGATTTGAATAAACCATGAGCCGATGGTGATCTGGCAAAAACTCACCACCGCCGCGCGAGGTGTGGAAATTTAAGACTGGGACCGAAGCTGCTCCGGCAGTGCCACAGAATGGGCAGCGCGGTGGCTGAGACTCATCATAGACGAACCATTTTTGGTCGCAGGCCGGGTTCGCGCAGGGCTGGATGAGATCGACCGTCTTGACCAAGGCGCGTTCCATATCGTCCGCACTGGGCCGCAGCGATGGATGATGGAGTCCGGCGATGAACGCACGATTGAAAACCTCCGTCAAATAGGGGCCGCAGATTTCGTAGGGAATCTGTGATGAGTCAGCAAAGGGCAGGAAGCCGGGCTTGACGGAATGTGGGTCCGGGCGATTCGTCGCATCCGTGGGGTGCTCGATAAAAAGCGCCTCGGTGCCCATGGCGAGTTCTTCGTCGCGCTGGGAGTCGGGATCATGGATTTTCCGCCCCCGCAAGGGATGACGATATAACAGATACATATAAACAAGCACTGCTAACGCATGTCGATCAGTCTCGATCCGTGGCAGAAATTTCGCCGTATCGCCGATGGGGAGCATGAGCGTGCGCATGACTTCTGGGGCGATGAAATCCGGCGTACCGACGACATCAGGCGGGTATTTCAATGGAACGACCAGGGTATCGATATCGATAATGCAGGCATTTCCACCAGTGGGGTCGATGAGGACATTCTTGTAGGATAGATCCGAATGGGCGAGGCCGGCCATGTGCAGCCGCCTGACTGCACGGGAAATCTTGATGCAGATGGTGAAATAACTGAGCCACGACCCACGCTCACGAGGGTCGAGATGTTTCTGCTGGTGATTGGCGGAGGCGAACCACTTGCCTTCCTTTTCACGGCCCTTGATGTCGAGGAAGTCGCCGTTTTTCGAACCATGCTGGAAGAAAAAATGCGGCTGATAGGCGGGCATCACCACGCCGACGATTCCCTGTTCCTCGATGATGTGGCTGGGCCAGCAAAATAGGGTTTCCCAATAAGCGCCGCCCTCCTGTTCTAAAATACGCTGCCGATAGATGCCGGTGATGTTGCGGATACGCTCCATCGCATTGGCATCTGGCGTCTTGCGATACCAGCCGACGACTTGTTTGCGGTCCTTTGAAAAGTAAACATCCTTCATGCCACCGGAGCCGGCCTGCGCTTCATCGTCGAATTCGAACGGCACGCCATCCGTGGATTTGAGGCGGATAATGCTCACGGTGGCGGAAATTTGAGTGCGGGGGTGGCGAGCACCAGCGTGCGGTCGTCATGGTGACCGGGTGAATGAAATTCCAGCCATTTTAAAATCGCCCCAGCCGCTGCTTCCGGCGAGTTGGCAGAGGCTAACGGAGCGGTGAGTTCGCTCCAGAGCGCCGCCCATGCGGCGGGATCCGCCAGTGCGGATTCTGACTCGAAGCAGGGATCAGAAATCCCGTCGGTGACGAGCAGTAATGCATCGAATCGAGGAACGACCGCCATTCGGACGCGGCTGGCGATTGCCTCTGGCGTTGCGAGTGCTTCGTGCATAGTGAGAAAAACCGTCTGGCCGGCATATTCCCCAGCATCTGGGCAGGTGAGCAAGCAAGGCTCACCACCGGGCACCGCGATCAATGCCGCCGCGCCGTCGCCGATGGAAAACACAGCGACAAACCACTGCCCATCCGGTAGTGGATGGAGTAACACGGAGATGAGAGTGGTGTGGAAATCGCGAACTGCGGCCCCGAGCTGCGCGGCCAATTCCTCGATCCGTTGGCGGGCGAGCAGAGCGGCATTTCCAAATTGCTGGCAGAGTTCGGGGTGTAGTGCTTCCACCGCAGAAGACCGAGACAGCAAGTTATCCTCTCTGGCGAAGTAGTCAGTGAAATGGTGTTTCACGGCGTCACAGGCGATTTTCGATCCTTGCCGGGAAAGGCTCGCGCTGCCCGCACCGTCGGCCACGGTCAGTGAATACCAGTCGCCACGGGGAAACCAAGCCAGCGCCAGATCATCATCCCGGAAACTTCCGACATGAGCGTGTGACCGACCGCGGAGACTTGCACCGATCACCGTAAGAGGGCCGTCTGTCAGAAATTCACTCACCACATCTGCCTTCCAAAACGGATCTTCGCAGTCCGATGGCAGATTTTTCCACAGCGAGCGTGGATCGGCGTGGACCATGAGCGCGACGGGTGAATTTCCCGCCGTGAGTTCGAACTCACCGGCTTGCTCAGGTATTCCGTGTAAGACTCCGGCCGTGAGCCCGAGTCCGGGCGGGATGTTTGAAATCCGATCAATCTGCACGCCATCTGGCAGGTGATCTACGAGTGTGGCGGAATATTCCCGCCCGACCATGGCATTTGGCAACCGGATGACGGGGATTCGGGAAATTTCGCTCTCCACTGGCGGCCTTTCCTGCGGCGACCGTAGTGCGGGGTTCGACGAGAAGAAATGGTCGCTAGCCATGGCGCTATCCTTAAAAAACCAAGTTTACCTCGGGTGGCGGCGGCGGGAGGTGGAGTTCACCACCTGCACCGGCATTCACATTTCCGGCAGCCACGCTCGCAGAGACCCAGCGGAAGAAACTCAAGAAACCATTACTATCCATCGTTTCCAGCGCGACGACCTGATCGGCAAGTGCTTGTAGATCTTCTTTGCGAGCCTTGGGACCGGCGGCACAAGCGATGATGGAGGCGAAGCCAAGCGCTCGCACCTTCGGGATCATTTCCCGATAGAGTTGGATGTCCGAGGGCACACCGTCGGTCATGATAAAGAGCAGTGGTCGCCAGTCGCCCTGCTGCTTGCCACCGGTTTTTAGGACTTCGGATTCCACCCGTCCACACAGCGCCTCGAGCGCCGCTCCGAGATGGGTGGGGCCGGAGTCGGGACAAACAATCTCGGGCATTTGCAGGGATTCCAGACTGCTGAGGGGCAAAACAACCTTCACCTCGCGATCGAATGTAATGATCGAAAGATGCAGCGACTCCAGTGCATGTGGGTCTTGCCTCAAGCCTCCGAGCATCGCGGAAATTCCGGATTTCACCGATTCCAGTGGCTCGCCTTTCATCGAACCAGAAGTATCGAGCAGCAGATAGACTGGGAGACGGCGGATCATAAGGCGAAGATCAAGCGTCTTTGGGATTTTTATCCTCAGGCGGCTGGACGGTGAGCGACCAGATCACGCCGACTGTAAGGATGAAGGCCACGACCGAGACACTGATCGCTGGCGAAATGTGCAAACCAACGGCGCTTCCGATCAGTTTGAAAGACACAAAAATCAGCAGAATCATGATCGCCTTATCTAGGGCCCACAGCTTGCTTTGTGCGGCGATGAGCAGGAAGTAAAGGCTCCGCAAACCGGCTGCAGCCCATAGGCTGGAGGTAATCATCAGGTAGGGATCACGCACCACCGCCACAATCACCGGCATCGAATCGAAGGCAAAAACCACGTCGCAGACTTCGATGCACACGAGGCAAAGGAATAGCGGCGTCACCCCCTTACTGAAGAACCGGCCGGATTCGATCGAAGGATTGGTCGAGGTGAATTTCCGCACCATCAGGACCGACCAGTGGTCCGTAAAATCTACCTCCTCGTCATCGTCGCCACTCTTCCACATTTTCCACACGGTCCACAGCACGATAAGGGCGAAGGCGATGAGGACATACGGGCTAGCATTGGCGATGAAGGCACCGAGGCCGAGGAAGAACACCCGCAGTAGGATGGCTCCCAAAATGCCCCAGTAGAGGATGCGGTGCTGGTAGTGCTGGTTCTGTTCCAGCGTCAGCCCGAAAGATTTGAAAATCAGGTAGAAAGCGAACAAGTTGTCCAGCGCGAGAGCCTTTTCGAGGACATAACCTGTCGCATAAAGGCTGACTGCTTCTGGCCCCGCCAGCGTCCTCACCATCTTGCCAAACTGCTCGATCCGGGGGTTCTGGTTGTAGCTCCACCAAATGTAGATCGAGAAAAGCGCGGAGCAGGCGACCCAGATCATCGACCACATCAAGGCATTACGCATCGTGATCTTATGGCCCTTTTTGTGGGACAAGAGGTCGATAGAGACCGCAATGACGAAGGGAATCAGGAAGGCCAAGATATCCAGAGAGGAAATGGCTTTGAAAGCTGTCAGAGATTCTTGGAACATGATGAAAAAACGCGTGCTAGCAGGAGGATTACCTCGGTTGACTTGCCATTTCCCGGCGGCGATGCAAGTAGTTTTTCCCGAGACTAGGCTGCGCAACCGGCTTGGCAGAAGCCTTGAATGGCCTCACCCGGAACTTGCAAACTGGCTCAGGGAAGCGGGTCCATCGCATTTTGCAGACTGATGGGCATCTGGGCGCACGACCTATTTGCGCCGCCCTCGCCCAAAACTCGCCATCAAACCCAAATAACAAATACTCACAATCTACTATTGAGAATGGATATCATTTGCGATTGACAGGAGCTTTTTCTGTGCTTGGTTTCTCCGCCGAGGGGAGAGTTCATCGCTCCCCATTCTCGCTCAACAAGAACTCAACCAACCATTCTTTCCCGCTTACCACCTGCTGCCATCATGAATGCTTCGCCTCGTTTCCTTTTTGCTTCCTTGATCTTCGCTGGCTTGTTCAGTCCCACATCCCACGCTGATGAAAACCTCTTCGGTTATGTCAAAGGATCGGAAACTCTGCCAAAAGGCCACATTGACCTCTACCAATTCAGCACTCTGCGGACCGGCAAGGCCAATGAGGACGGCAGCTACAACGCCTATGATTTTGAAACCGAAATCGAATATGGCCTCAGCGACCAGTTCCAACTCGGCTTCAGTGTCTCGCAAAACTACTTCTCCGGCAGCGCCCTCGCGGACGATGGTGACGGCCTGACCCAGACCGGCTACCGCTTCGGTGGGGTCGCCGCATCCGGGAAATACCGCTTCACCAGCCCATTCATCGACGACTTCGGACTCGCGCTGATCCAGCAGGTCGGCTACAATCGGCACGATGAAACTGCTGGAATCGTCGAGAACCACATCTATTTAGCTCCGACTCTGGTGCTCCAGAAAAACTTTCTGGATAACACCCTGATCACCGTCGCCAGTGCCGGCTTCGACCTCGGCTGGGGCAAGAAACCTGCTGAGGAATACAGCAAGGAGATGGGCCTCGAAACAAGATTTGGCGTCTCCTACCGCTTCGCCCCTAAATGGTTTGTCGGCTTAGAAGGCCGCGTCCGTTCTGAGTATCCACAATTCGATGTCACTGATAATGAACATGTCGTGGTCTTCGTCGGGCCGAATCTCCACTACGGCAGCGAAAAATTCTGGGCTACCCTGAGCTGGGCCTACCAAGCCTACGGTCACGAGTCCGGCCCCGACCAGCAGGTGGACGACCGCGCATTCGCCGAACAAGTGCAAAACGAAATCCGCCTAAAAGTCGGCTTCAATTTCTAATTTCAAATCCCGTCCACTCCCAGAATCCATGCGCCTTAGCTCCGGAATTTTGATTTCACCCATCGTCGCCGCACTCATCGCTCCCGCGGCGATGGCCACGGTCTATCTGAGCCCACAACAGGCGCTATCTGTCATTTTCGAGGGCAAGTCGGATTTTAATGTCTCGCCGCTCAGACTGACCAAAGACCAGCGTAAAAGCGTCAGTAGTAGCACCGGCCTCACCGTCCGCGATCAAGAAATCCAAGTCTGGTCCGCAGGCGACGGTGCGCGGATGTATGTGGATAAGGTGGTGGGAAAACACGAATTTATCACCTTCGCCGTCGGCATCGGCTCCGACGGCAAGGTCCGGGGCGTGGAAATCCTCGAATACAAGGAAACCTACGGCGGAGAAGTCCGTCGCCCAGAATGGCGGAAGCAATTTCACGGCAAAAAACTCAGTGATTCCATCAAGCTCGGTGGCGACATCACAAACATTTCCGGGGCCACCCTTTCCAGCCGCAGCGTAACCGACGGAGTGAAGCGCCTTCTTGCCATCCGCGCCTTGTCAGAATAGCTTCACACCACTCCCATGGCAGCCATCGAACGCCGGGCCCGCCCTCTGCTAGGGACTTTTGTCGAGATCGGGATAAGAAATGGCAGCCCGGCAGTCTTTTCAAAAGCCTTCGCCGCGGTCGAGCACATCCACCAGCGAATGTCCGCCCATTTGATCGATTCAGATCTAGGGAAAATCGCCCGAGAGGCGCACCACCGATGGGTCACCTTGGATACCAGCACCGCCGAAGTCATTCGGCTTTCTCTCATCTGGGCTGGACTCACCGAAGGCGAATTCGATCCCATCAGCGCCGGATGTAAGCTCGTCCACGCCAGAAGGCGGCCCTGCCTAGCAGACCACTTACCAGACCCAGCCGCGACTTGGCGCGATGTGGAATTAAATGGAATTAAAATCCGCACCACCCGACCGCTTACCATCGATCTAGGCGGCGTCGCCAAGGGCTACGCAGTCGATCTCGCTGCAGAAATCATCACGGCCCACGGCTACTCCGGGATCGTCAACGCGGGCGGTGACCTCCGTTTCACCGGAATCGAAAAACGAGCCATTTCCTTGCGAAAGCCCGATGCCGAAGGCACACGAATGGAGCTACAGGAAATCCCCTATCCCGCCCTAGCGACGAGCGCCAGCTACGTATTTTCCGAAGAAGGAGGGAACTTGGATTTGATCGGCGGCAAGCTTCCCCCAGCAGGAATCTCCGTAACCGTCTTCGCGGAGAATTGCGCCCTAGCCGACGCCATGACCAAGGCCGTCCTCAATCTGCCAGCCACCCAAGCCACCGCACTCCTACGGCAGTTAGGATGCAGCGCATTGATTCTCACCGCCGATGGTGACTACCACGAGCTACGGTAATTTTACTGCTCGAAAAAGCCATTCTCCGCGCCCAACTTGACACCATCTCAATGCGCCGCCGACCCTTCCAAATGAGCTTCCGCCAACGCTGCTGGCTCTACAGTGCGTTCTCGATCACCGTCGGCAGCGGAGCCACTTGGGCCATCATCTGGCACTTTTTCCGCGAGGAAATCGACATGGCCACGCCCATCGAAAACAAGCTGCTAAAAATCCACCTAGCCGGCGCCCTCATCCTACTCGTCGCACTCGGAGCCGCCCTTCCCAAACATGCCTCCAAGTCATGGGACGCCAAAATCAACCGCGCGGCCAGCAGCCTATTTCTTCTCACCCTCCTCGGTGCCGCGACCACTGGCTACGCCATTCTCGCCTTTGTCTGGGACACGCAAGTCATGCATTTCACCCACATCGCCATGGGAATCACGATGACTCTGCTGCTACCGGGCCACATCCTGATCGGTCGCCATCTCGAAAAAAAGCGAATCGCCAGATCGGTCAAAACTTGACGATCTCCACTCGCCGATTCTTCGCACGACCCGCGTCATCCTCGTTGGAAGCGACCGGAGCCGCCATACCGACTCCCACCGCCACGACTCGGCTGGACGGAATTTGATAATTCGCACTCAACGCCGCAACCACAGCGGCGGCTCGCTTTTGCGACAGAGCTTGGTTCAGAGCAAAATCGCCGACGTTATCCGTATGGCCCACGATGAGAAATCGTTGCTCAGGACTTGCTAAAATCGCTTTCGCAATTTCCGCCATCAATTCTCGCGATTCGGGTTTTAAGTCAGATTTAGCCGTATCGAAAAGCACCCCATAAATTGCGATCCGGCCTGTCCGCTCGATTGTCTGCGAAATTTCATCCGACTTGATCACCGTCATCCGGTTCTCCATGGCCTTCGTTTCTAAGACATCCACCCGCACCACCGTTTGACCTTTAACTAATTGATGCGCATCTCGGATCTCGTCGAATCCGGTGCTGATGTCTTGGAGAACGAATGCATAGAGCGAAATATAAATGGTATTACCACTTTTCCCGATCCCCTTGAGCGCCATGTAGCGTTGCTCATCTTTATTAAACGCATGGAGATTTTGTAAACCGGGCGTCGTCGCCACCGTCGGGAAAGTCCGCTCGACAAACCGACCGTAGCCATCGTCCAGTTGATCATTCGCAGCGGTGAACAGCGTCTCAAATCCAGCAGGCTTGAGATCTGCTTCATATTGCCTGACCGCCTCCAACGTCGAAACTTCTCCTGGTTGTCGATAGTAAAGCGTGGTGTGAAGACCCTCGACTTTCTCTTGTCGAGTCGCTCGGAAGGATTGGGCATTATAATCGAATTCAATCCGCTCTAGAGAAATGACGAACTCATCAAACTTGGTGATTTTCGACCAAATGATTTCGGATCCCGCGACGCGCTTCAAAATCGAATGATCCTTTGCGCCGTTCTCATCTTTCGCGCTGATAGGCATCATCATCGATAAACCGATCAGTAAAAGTCGTTTCAATACATTCATGGGTATCATGATCGGATCAAAACTAAGTATGTCTTCATGTGAGTCATTCGGAATGAAGGTTCCTGAGCTTATTGTTTTGATCAATCTTAGTTGGACTTCGCTTTGATAAGCACTGAATCCACTGAATTGACGTCCACTTGTGAAGTTGCGAGGACTACAAGGCTACGCTTCTTACCCTTGGATTTTTTACGAGCGACGACTTCCACTTTGAGTGCTGCAGATTCACCGGACGCCAAGGATGCTGTTTTAAAGGTGCCGGCATTAATTGCAGCCGTGACGTTCTTTTTACCGCTTAGGTATTTCACACTGAAAAATTGATTACCCTTCGTGCCCTTGATGGAGAAAGAATCTGCTTCATGACCATCATTTTGAACCTTAAGGTATCCGATTTTTTTCTTACTGCTTTGCTTGAGTGCTAGGTTGATTGCTTGGCCAGATCCATTTTTATTATAGATATTATTCCCCAATAAGGTGGAAGCTGAGATTCCTACAAGAGCATCAGTTCTCTGAAAGAAATTGTATCTTGATAAGGCGATATCACCTGTACTATTCCCCGCTTTCCCCGCTGCAACTAGCCTACCATCTGGCTGAAACGCCATGCCGAAGATGAAATCACCCGTTGCTGGCTTGAGATCATCAATGACGTAGCCATCATTATCAAAAGTCTGATCCAGAACGCCTGATGTGGTGAGTCTTACAATTGTCGAGTTTCGGCCAGCCAATGGGCCGCTGGCACCACCCAGCAAAATTTTACCATTTGCCTCGAGGACTACGGCACTGAAGCTACTCAGGCCACCGAAAGAGTTTTGATAAATTCCACCTGAAGAAAACGACGTATCAAGTGTGCCATCGGTGAGATACCGCACGGCGACACTGTCCGTGCCTCCATTCGCGTGTCCCGCTACGACAATTTTGCCATCTGGCTGTATTGCAGTGGCATAGGCTGCATCCTTTCCGATAATGTTAGTTTTCACCAAACCATCACCACTGAAAGTATTATCAAGGGTCCCGTTACTATTACACCGGGCAACTACGAAATCCTCGGTTCCGGTAGATTTGGATTGCCCTACTAATATAATTTTCCCATCGGGCTGCACTGCCATGGCTTGGCACTCACTGTAGCCTGCTGCGACTTCTTGATAGCCGTCACCGGAAAACGTCGGATCTAAAACCCCACTCGCGGTGAGCCGAGCAAGGGCGAAAGCGGTCGAGCTGTTCGTCCGGGAAGAACCGCCGATCATGATTTTACCATCGGGTAAAATGGCGACTCCAGTGGCTCTGTCATCTGCACTGGGCGTTGGGTTGATGGTGTATTTGCCAGAAAAGCCGAAACTAGAATCAAGCCCACCGTTGGCATTAAAACGAACCGCAAACATGTCTAAATTCGTACCCGAATTCGCGTCTGTGTAGCCAACCACGACTATTTTCCCGTCCGGCTGAACGGCCATGGCAGTGGCAGTTTCGTTGGAGGTCGCGAGCAAATTGGTAATCTCACTTCCATCCATGGAAAATGATGAATCAAGGGTGCCGTTTGGAAGGTAGCGGACTACCAAGATATCGTCGTGTCCCTCTACATCGGTGGTTCCCGCAACGACAATTTTACCATCGGGTAGAACTACGACCGCGCACAAAGCTTCGGATGCACCGAAGTCTTTGATCACCACGCCAGTATTGTTAAAACCCGCATCAAGGCTACCCGGAGCTGCGGTGAGTGACGCCGTGGAAGCGGAGAATACTGTCATGGCGGACAATCGGAGTAATAGGTGAGTTTTCATCTTTGTGGGTAGGTGGGCAGCATTTCAGGAGTTTTAGATTCTGGAAATACGTAGAATTACGCGCAAGGCGAACCCCTCAAATTCAAAAACATGAACCTCCCTCGATCTAGCGGGGGACGGGCTATTTACCAAGGCGGCAGCCCAAGCATCTCAGGCAAGGCCTCTCGCGGGCGCCACGTCAAAATTTCTGGGTCACCCGAAGTAATCAGCACGGTGTGCTCGAAGTGCGCGGAGCCTTTTTTGTCCTCGGTGATCACAGTCCAGCCGTCGTCGAGAATCCTGACCGCTGGCACTCCCGCATTCACCATCGGCTCGATAGCGAGGGTCATCCCGGGCTCAAGTGTCGGGGATTTCCCCTGCGGCCGGTAGTTCGGCACTTGCGGTTCTTCATGCAGCCGGCGTCCCACCCCGTGCCCGACGAATTCACGGACGATCGAGAAACCCTGCGGTTTTACAAATGCCTCGACCGAACCGCAGAGATCAGCCAGCTTGCGCCCGGCGCGTGCATGCTTGATCGCCTCGTAGAGCGACTGCTCGGTCGCCGCGAGTAACCGCTTCATTTCTAGAGAAATATCCCCTGCGGCTACCGTGGTCGCGTTGTCACCGATGAAGCCGCTTTTGACGATGCCGACGTCGATCTTCACGACGTCGCCCGGTAGGATCTTGCGTGGTCCGCCAATGCCGTGGACCACCTCCTCATTGACCGAAATACAGGTGTAGCCGGGAAAACCTCGGTAGCCCAAGAACGCGCTCTTACAATCATACTCCCGCATCATTTCCGCCGCTAGCTGATCGATTTCCCCAGTGGTTTTCCCTGGGGTGACCTCCTTGGCCAACGCCTGTAAAATCGTCGAGGCAATGGCTCCGGCCTTGCGCATGAAATCAATCTCGCGCGGGGTTTTGATGGGAATACGAGTTCTGCGGGACACGAGTTTAAAGCAAAAATGGATGAGTGAACTTTTCAAGGAGGAGGGCTGCCACTTGATTCCGAGAAGGCGAGGCATCGCAAGAATAAAGCAGACTCGATTGCCGGTAATGCTCGATGACCGGCTGGGTTAGACTGATGAACTCGGCGTAGCGACTGCGGAAATTTTTCTCATCGTCGTCTGCTCTGCGGTCGGTGGGCCCACTGCATACGGGACATCTGCGAGCCACGGAGAGCAACCCACGCTGGCCAGTCCAGTGACAGTCCATGCATTCGATACGGTTAGCGATGCGAGAGAGAATTTCATCGAAAGAAAGTTCCAAGGAAATCGCTGCGTCGAGCCTCAGATCCCGATCAAATAACCAGCTATCTAAAAAAACCGCCTGCTGAAGACTGCGGGGGAAACCATCGAGAACCCAGCCGCCTGATTGATGACAGAGCCAATCTGCGAGGATTGGACACATGAGGTCGTCAGGTAGGTATTCACCCCGAGCAAGAATCGGGAACGCCTGTTTTCCTAGATCAGTCCCCGCAGTCATTTGCTGACGGAGAAGCGCCCCAGTGCCTAAATAATTTAGCCCAAGACTCTCAGCCAACCGGCTGCCCTGAGTGCCCTTACCGGATGCCGGAGGCCCGAGTAATACCACACAGAGCGGTCTTGCAACAAGCGCGGTCAATGAGCCTAGTGCTGGTAAATCCAAACCGCACTACCGATGACGATCATGATTCCAATCACCGTCCACAGGTAAATGATCGCAGTTTTCGGTGCCGCACCACTGCTTTGATTGAGCCGATCGTAGCGGCCCTTGAGTTTACCCTTGCGAAGGAATCCATCGTAGTGCTTTTGCAGCAACTGAGTCTCGACCTGACGCATCACGTCAAGCACCACACCCACCATGATAAGCAGCGACGTTCCACCGAAAAAGTGCAGCACCAACGATGAGGGAGGAAGACCGACCAAGTGACCCGTTACCACTGGCAGGACGAATAACATCACCATAAACATCGCCCCAGCGAAGGTCAGACGAGTCATCGTGAAATCGAGAAAATCCGCAGTGGGTTTACCCGGGCGCACACCTGGGATGTAGCCACCGTTTCGTTTCAAATCTTCCGCGATTTGCGAAGGCTGGAACATCATGGCCACCCAGAAATAGGAGAACAAAAAGATGCCTACTCCGCCGAGGATGTAATACCACGTTCCACCACCTACCAGTTCGCCATAGAGCTTGGTCGCCCATGGTTGCCCAGCGAAAAACCACTGAAGCATCATCGGCGGCAAAGACAACACCGCCGAAGCGAAAATGATCGGCATCACACCTGCATAATTTACCTTGAGCGGAAGGTATTGAGTCTGGCCGCCAAACTGTTTACGACCGACCACGCGCTTCGCATACTGCACCGCGATGCGACGCTGTGCCTGTGTAATCGCAATCGTGGCAGCGATCACTACGAGCAACAGCACAATCATCACGACCATCATGATCGAGTTGACCGGACTCACACCCTTACCCGTGACGAAGAAATGCCATGCTTGGACCAAGGCACCCGGCAGCGATGAGATAATATTGACGGTGATAATAATCGAAGTGCCATTGCCGATTCCTTTCTCGGTGATCTGGTCGGCGATCCAAAGTAACAGAACCGTACCTGCGACGATCGTGATCACGGTAAGAATCATCCATGTGATGGATGGATCAGGAACGAGATTACCAAAGCGCTCAATTCCCTTCATGTAGGGAATATTCCCAGGATTGGTCAGCGATCTTGCCACAAAAAAACCTTGGACTACTGCGATGACAATCGTGATGTAGCGGGTGTATTGCGTGATTTTCTGGCGACCACCATCTTCGCGGGCAAGCCGCGATAGCTTCGGCACCACCGCCGTCATTAACTGGACCATGATCGACGCAGAAATGTAAGGCATGATCCCCAACGCAAAGATGCCCGCCTGCTGCAAGCCACCTCCTGAGAACACGGTGAGCAACGCGGTCATTCCCCCACCTGCCGCCGGATCTTGGTTTTTCAGGCTGTCTAAGTAAGCCTTGATGACACCCGCATCGACTCCAGGGAGCGTGAGATGGACCCCAAGACGAATGATGACAATCAGGGCAAGGGTGAAAAGAATCCGATCCCGAAGCTCGGGGATTTTCCAAGTGTTGGTAAACGCTGAAATCATGGCAAAAAGGTGAGGAGAATGGCGCTGGGATTATAAACACGATGAGGAAGCGCGGGCTGCGCTTCCTCATCGGAAATCAAAGATTAACTAGGGACGATCAAGCGGTCGG
>JAYUHS010000002.1:0-2831 GCA_043766715.1 Luteolibacter sp. | reverse complement strand
AACAAACAAACGCAAACTACTACAACTAGTAGCCACAAGCGAAGGAGAATCTACCAGTAGATAATATTGCAGAAAAATTAAATCCGACAGGCTCCTAGCATTTTCGTGGGGTATCGATGTGTTGGTTTGATAGAATCAGGGTTTGACGGCAGTGCTTCTAGCAAGAACTACTAGACTTTTTTCGAACTCTGGTCCGCAGATTTTTTCGCAGATCATAAGGAGACGGAAGCATTTATCGATAAAGTTATTTTCACCATACATGGCCCAAGTGACTTTGGTCCCCTCGCCGTGAAGTTTGAAGGTGAAGTCCACGGTGCTTACGCCTGCCATTGGCTTTTTCCAGTTCATGCGCTGGTGTACGAGTTCGACCGCGACTCGAAGTTACAGCCCTTTGCCGAAGATGTGCGGTGAAGTGAAAGACTTGAAGCGAGACGTTCCGAGCACTGTCTGCGGCGAGATGCCACAGCCACTCTATTTTTACCGCTGATTGAGCATTATGAGTATCAAAATCGCTAGCAGCACACCTAGGATTGCGCAGGTGATTTTCACCCAGCTCAGTGGATGCTCGCCCGCCATTTTCCCGGTGTAGCCATTGACCACGACTTGGAACGATTTCCGGCCGTAGGTGTAGGTGGCAAGCCAGACCGGGACGAGGATATGTTTGAAAGTGCGGCCTTGGTATTCCGATAGAATTTCCAAATTCCGCTGAGTGTCGCCGGGGACTTCGCGGGTGCATAGCTGCTGGATGGTAGCGTCCATTTGCTGCTTGCTGATCTCAGAAGCTTGGCGGAGATCGACCTGGTAGCGCTCGACCGTCCAGCCACGGACGAATGCGGGTTCGTAAGGTCTGAGATCACTAACAGTCGGAAACGGTTCTACTTTCCGCAGTAGTGCGGTGTGGACGCCGACGGTGCCGGGGACTGCATCGTCATCGAAAAAATGGGCGAGCTGGCCCGCACTTTGCTCCCAACGGGTGTGCCGCACTTGGCGGGTTTGGGTATTACCGTTCGAATCCCGATAGGTTTCTGTCTCGTAGTAATAGTAGCCGGATTCGGCGGTCCACTGGGCATCGACATGGGCGTCGAAGGTCCAATAAGGAAGATAAATTCCGAGTAGAGTATCGGTTAATGCGGAACGCTTTAACTTGCTAGGTGCCCACCAGCGGCTGCCATACCAAGCGCGGAGTTGATCGCGGACTTGGGTGGCGGCTAACACTACGGGCAGTAAACTCTCTGGGGTGATGACGTCTTTCATGTCGTCCACGGGGACGATCGCAGGGGAGCCGCAGAAATCACAGCGTTGGGCAGCGCGGTCGGGATCGAAAATGCTGATCGCTTGGCAGCTCTCGCATTTCACGGATTTTTTCTCCGCCTTGAGTCCGCGATTTTCCTGACTCACAGACGCGAGAGCCGTTTCCAGAGGGTGCTCGGAAATGGTCGCACCCAGTGGGTCTTCACCATCCGACCACGGCAGGACCGTGCCGCAGTAAGGACAGGCGAGCGCCTTTTTCTCGGCATTCCACTCGGCATCCCCACCGCATTCCGGGCAGGGATGCTTTCTCAGTGCGCTGACTTCGGCCATGGCGACGACGGATTACTCAGCGAGGAAAGCATCCAGCGCTGCGCGGGAAATCCGATAGGCTGTGCCGATTTTTTTACCTTTTAGATCCCCGGCCTCCACCGATGCGATCACGTCTGCCTCGGAAACGCCGAGGATCTGGGCGGCTTGTTCCGGGCTGAGGAGTTCTGGAATGGTGGTGGAAACTGCAGCGCCGGGCAGCGGTGGTGGCGTGGCTTGCATGGATTTCATCATTTCCTGTGCCATGCCGAAGCCCATCGCCATCTGGCCCGCTGCGGCCGCAGGAGATCCGCCGCCGTCGCCGCCCTTGGTCATGGACTCGGCCATTTGAAATTTCACGTAGTCGTTGAGATTCCCGATCACGCCCATGCTCGAACGCTTGTCCATGGCGGCTTCCACCTCGGGTGGCACCGAGACATTCTCGACGATGAAGCTGGTGATCTCGATGCCATACTTCGCGGTCACTTGTGGATTGATGAGTGGCAGCAAGGCATCGCCGAGCTCCGAGTAGCGCGATGCGACATCCAGTGCGGGGACTCCAGCGGAGGCCAGTGCATCGCAGAAAACGCTGACAATCCGTGAGCGCATCGTCTCGGCGAACTCATCTAGGCGGAAATGTTGATCCGTGCCAGCGACGTCTCTGAGGAAGACTGGGACATCGACGATTTTAAAATCGAAGCTGCCGAATGCCCGCAGCCGCACCACGCCGAAGTCGGCGTCCCGCATCATCACGGGATTCGCCGTGCCCCATTTATTCCCAGTAAAAAGGCGGGTCGTGACGTAATAGACGTCTGCCTTGAAAGGGGATTCAAAGCCGTATTTCCAGCCTTTTAATTTCGATAGAACGGGAATGTTATCGGTGACGAGCGAATGCTTGCCCGGGCTGAAACAGTCACCGTATTGCCCCAGATAGACGAACTGTGCGGCTTGGCTCTCACGGACGATGAGTTGCGCGCCGTTCTTGATCGAGTGGTCTTCGTCGGGGAAACGCCATGATAGCGTGTCCCGCGAGTCGTCATTGAATTCGATGATTTCTAGCAGTTCGCCTTTGATGAATCCGAGAATGTCCATGGTTTTGGGGTTGAGAGTTGTTTGAGTTAGTCCGCTTCGCGTGATGATGAAAGTAGAAATTCCGGGGCTTACTCCAACCCCCGTTGCGCCACCTCATCCTCGTCCCAGCCGAGGTAGTGACCGAGTTCGTGGAGGAAAGTGGTGCCCACTTCGTCGCGGCAGTCGTGTACTTCCTCGCCGAC
>JAYUHS010000001.1:0-86342 GCA_043766715.1 Luteolibacter sp. | reverse complement strand
GCGGTGAGCTCGGCGAGGATGGGATCGAGCTCGGCGAAGAGGTGGGTGGTCCGGCTGCCGGGGGTGAAATCGGCGGCATTGACGCGACCGAAGGTTTGAACACGGGTGGCGCGGGTGAAACGGCGGATGTTACGGTCGTCCATGAGGGAGGGTGGTTTGGGGCGTTATTTGTGATGGGTAATTTGGATGTCTTTCGAGACCCTGCGACTCAGGCAGAATCTCTGGGATCTGGAATCACAAAAGCTGCTTGGCGTGTGACATCTTGAGTCACGGAAACGCGCGGGGGGGCTTCATTGGGGAACGGTTGTGGGGGAGGCCGGGGCGATTGATTTTTTCACCGCAAAGGCGCAAAAGCCGCAAAGGGGCGCGGAGAAGAGCGGGGAGGCGATGTGGGTTTTGATGTCAGTCGCCCGCACTGCGGACCGGATTTGCAAGGGGTTAAGAGCGTATCCGAACGAGGTTTCGGGTGTGGTTACAAGGGGTTTGGATCGTAGTTACACGAGGTTTGGGGTGTGGTTACATAGGGTTTGGATCGTAGTTACACAGGGTTTGGGGTGTGGTTACATGGGGTTTGGATCGTGGTTACACAGGGTTTGAGTCGTAGTCGCACAGGGTTTGGATGGTGGCTGCATGGGGTTTGGGTGGTAGTTGCGCGGGGTCTAGGTGGTGGTCGCACGGGGTTTGGGTGGTTCGTGGGGCTGGGCTGGCACGACTTTTTTGTAAGCTCACGCTGGTATGTGGGCGGGTGAGTGGCTATTTCGTGGCCGCCATTGTTGGCGTAATTCCTATGATTCCTCATCTCACCGTCATCAAGGCTGGCACGGGTGTGCTCACGAAATCGAACGATGGCACGCTCGACCGGGCGGCGCTGGTGCATTTGGTTTCCGCGATCGCGGGGCTGGTCGAGGCCGGGCATCGCTGTCTATTTGTGTCTTCGGGTGCGGTGGGGTCCGGTGTTTCTGCCTTGGGGCTGACGGAGTATCCTCAAGACACGGCGACTCGCCAGGCGTGCGCGGCGGTGGGCCAAGCGCGGCTGATGCAGACTTACAGCAGTTTGTTTGCGAATTTCGATATCCACATCGCCCAAGTTCTGCTGACTGCTGCGGACTTGGCGACGCCGGAGCGGGCCGGCTATGTGAAGGACACGCTGCGCCGGCTGCTGCTGGAGCCGATGATTTTACCCATCATCAATGAGAACGACTCTGTCGCGGTGGAGGAGCTGAAATTCGGCGATAATGACATGCTCTCGGTCCGCGTGGCGAAACTCGCCGGGGCGCAGCGCATCATTTTACTGACGAGTGTGGATGGCCTGCTCGACCCGGAAACGAACGAGCTGATCCCCGAGGTGACGGATGTGGAACAAGTCTTCCGCCACGTCCGCGATGATAAGGGGCGCTTCTCAATGGGTGGCATGGCATCGAAACTCACGGCGGTGAAATTCGCGGTGGACGCCGGGATCGAGACGCACATCGCCCACGGTCGCCACCCGGAGCGCTTGGCGGAGATCGTGGCGGGGAAAGGGATTTCCACCCGTTTCCATGCGGCGGTGCTTCCTTGAAGCAGGTTGCGGGATATTTCGCTGGCGAGGAAGTTGACGTGCTGGGATGCGAGGCTAAGGCTGCGCGGCGATGAGCGAACTGATTTTAGGGATCGATCTGGGGACGACGAACTCTGCGGTGGGCGTGGTGGATTCGGGATTTCCGATCTTACTGGCCGACGAGGATGGACGCCGGATCACGCCGAGTGCGGTGTGGATCGGTAGGGATGGCAGCATGGAGGTCGGGGCGAAGGCGCTGCGGCGGCGGGCGCTGGAGCCGGATCGCGTGGTGACCAGCATCAAGCGGCTGATGGGGCGCAGGACACGCGAGGTGGTGGAGGATTTCCCGGTCGCCATCGATGCCGGTGCCGATGGGCAGCCACGGGTGCTCGGGAAAACGCCGGAGGAAATCAGTGCGGAAATTTTAAAGGAAATGAAGCGCATCGCCGAGTGGCGGATGGGCGTGGAGATCCGCAAGGCGGTCATCACGGTGCCCGCGTATTTCCACGATGCCCAACGCGCTGCGACGAAACGTGCGGGGGAACTCGCGGGGCTTGAGGTGGTGAGGATTCTTAACGAACCGACCGCCGCGGCGCTTGCTTATGGCTTGGATAAGCTGGGGGAGAAGGCGCGGGTGGCGATTTATGATCTGGGTGGCGGGACGTTTGACCTCTCGATCCTAGAAATGCAGGACGGCGTTTTCCAAGTGCTGGCCACCCACGGCGACACTCGGCTAGGGGGGGATGACTTGGATGCGCTCATCCTTCACTGGGTGATGGAGCGTGCCGGGATTTCGGAAATGGATCACACCGCGCGAGTCCGTCTCACTGCCGAGGCGGAGCGGGTCAAGCTGGCACTATCTGATGATGAACGAGCGGTCTTCCGGGTGCCGTTTTATGATGGCAGCCGCAGTGTGGAGCTGGAAATCACTCGGCTGGATTTAGAAAAACTGGCCGCACCATGGCTGGCGAAAACGCTGCGACTCTGCCGCCAAGCGCTGGCAGATGCCGCACTGAAGCCGGAGGATCTGAGCGCGGTGGTCATCGTCGGCGGCAGCACCCGGATGCCAGCGGTGCGCCGGGCGGTGGCGGAGCTTTTCGGCCGTGAGGCGGATGTGTCGCAGCACCCGGATGAAGCAATCGCCCTCGGCGCGACGATCCAAGGCGGCGTCTTGGGTGGCACGCTGCGGCAGATGATTTTACTCGATGTGACACCGCTGAGCCTGGGCATCGAGACGTTTGGTGGATTGATGAATGTGCTCATCCCGCGCAATACGACCATCCCTTGCAAGGCCGGCGAGATGTTCACGAACGCCGCCGATGGCCAAGCGGCGATGCGGGTGCGGGTGCTCCAAGGGGAGCGAGAAATGGCGAAGGATAACTGGGAATTAGGGAATTTCGACGTCCCATTCTCGCCATCTGCAAAGGGGCAGGCACGAGTGGGCGTGCAGTTCCGCATCGATGAGAATGGCATCCTTGAGGCACTTGCCCGTGACGTCACTACGGGGATCGATACCGTGGTCCGGATCGAGAGTGCTGGCGTGAATGTGGATGATGCAGCCGTCGAGGCGATGGTGAGCGAGTCCGTGGAGCACGCCTTCGAGGACATGGCCGAGCGGATTTTCACCGAGGCGAGGATGAAAGCGGAGGAACTACTACCCGCCGTGGAAGCCGTCTTAAGTCAGGGACTCGCCCAAGATGAGGAGCGCGGGGAAATCGAATCTGCCGCCGCCGCCGTCCGTGCGGCGCTGGCGGGCGGTGCGGCGAACCCGCTGAAATCGGCGGTCCAGCGGCTGGATGTCGCCACCGAGGCGCTCGCTGCCCGGCTGGTCGAGCAGGCGATGGATGCCGCGCTGGATCGCCAGCTCGCCGGAGAATGAGGGGAACCCGCTTGCCAGCTAGGGTTTCCTTCTCCAATTTTGCGGGGCGTCCTTCTCGGAAATGAAATCTCCTTCGTCTGATCCTCACAACCCCGCCCCGGAGATTTCTCCTAACGACGCTTGGGACGATGCCGAGGGATCAACCCCGAATTCCAGCCCAGCCAAAACTCTGCCACCTCGCCGCTCGGCTGCGAATCGCTCGGCGGATGCTCCCATTTCATCCCCGGAAAACGGGTCGGCCGGGCTGCGGATCGACTCGAATGTCCCGCGCACAGAGTCCTCGAAATCGCCCCAACGGCTAGAGGTTCAGGAAATAAAAACTACCGTCGTGCGCTTGGATCAAATGGCTCCAGCTCCCCCGAAAGTCGCCCGCCAAGTGGCCTTCCACCAGCGACCGGTGCGTGAGAAGGATCTATCGAGTTCGTCAGGCGAGAGCTCGACTTGGGGTGTAGCGGGTAAGTTACCCAAGCTATGGATCTTCGGTTCTGGCGCGGCGGTGGTGGTCATCGTGACCCTGTCTTTGATTCTTCTCCCGATCCTGAACTCGCGAAACGCAAAGAAAGCCTCGAGCCGCGCGACGGTCGTCAAGCCGTTCATTGAAGAAAAAATGGATCGCCTTGATCCGGTCAACCTCATGCTTGATCGGCAGCCCGAGGCCATGAAAATTTTCCAAGCCTACGTCATCGCCACCCATGTTGACCAAGTCATCCCGCTGATTCGCAATGGCAAGGCCCTCGAAGAAACCCTGCGCGCCCACTGGCAGCCCATCCGTGTTTCCAAGCGATGGACCTTAGGCCCGGATTGCACTTGGTCGCTCAAAAGTCTCGCCGGTCATCCGTGCGGATTCCTCGTGGGTACCTTACCGGATCACTCGACATTCACCGCTTATTTCACGAATACCGATGGCCGACTGCTGCTGGATTGGAAGGCCACCTCCGCATTTGGCACAGCCACATTTGCGGACCTCGAAAAAAATACCGGTGACCCCACCGAGATCCGCGGGGAAATTTCCCTCGCAGAATTCTATACCTCCACATGGCCGGAAGCGGACTATCAAAGCTTCCGCCTGACCTCCCCAGACGGCCAAGACATCCTCTGGTGCTACAGCCGTCGTGGGGAACTGCCCCACGAAGCGCTCGGGCCATTTTTCCGGAGAGACCAACTCATCGTGCAAACCAAGAATTCATGGAGGATCACCCTCCGCCTCGCCCAAGGACCCACTGGCACCCTGCCGAATCAGTGGCTCATCGGAGAGATGCTTCACATCGACTGGGTAACCCCCTAACCTCAAACCGTGAGCGATAAACACACTTCATGGTATCACTGCGGGCGCTGCGGCTCGATGTTCCAGTCTCCCACCGGGCACGCGGACGATCGACTCTGCACCGCTTGTGGACGGAACCCATCGCTCGGCATTGAAACGCAAGCGGGTAAATCCTCTGTTCCACCCCTGATTTCGGCATCTACCGGGGAACCGCTACCACCCACAGACCGGGAAAAACAGCCGCAACGCAGACGCAGAAACAATTATTTCCTCGTGAAGTTAATCGCGGGTTGGATGTTGTTTCTCGTCGCCATCGTTTTCACCGCTCGGCTGTTATGGAAAGAGAGTGAATCCCTCCCGAAGCCCGTCATCGTCACGTCCGCTGCACAAGACGAGGCTGCCGCCCAAGACATCAAGCTGCTCGACCAAGCCCGGCCATTATCGAATCAAACCTTAGCGGGTTTCCTCAGCGCAGGCACCCCTGAAGAGCGCAACCAATTCGTCGTCAACCCGATCGCCACTGCCGCCAGAATGGCGAGGTTTTACAGCCTCAATCCCCTAATAAACATTGAGCCACAGACGCTCTCACTCGACGATAACGCGGTCGTGCATCTGTCAAAAGGTCGGGCAGTCGAGACCCAGTGGCACGCTGCGGACAACCGCTCACTCGACGCCGTTTTCATCGAAGAAAACGGCGACTGGCATCTGGACTGGGATCATTTCGCCCGTCACAGCGACTACCCATGGCCACTCTTCCTCGCTGGTAGCGGCGAGAATCACGGCGAGTTCCGACTGCTCGCCCGTGAGCGTCTTGTCGAAGAACGCAAAAATGCAGAATCCATCAGCATCGTTTTTTACGCCCCACGCTTCGGCCACTCTGGCGAATCCGGAAACCAGTCGCCAGAATTTCTCGTCCCGCGAAACTCCACAAATGGCCGCCTACTCGATGCTGCATTCAAACTCGAACGCAGCGGGCAGCGCCCATTCGGCGTGAAGCTCAAAAGCATCGACCCCGAGGGCCACATCCGCGTCCGTGTCAAAGTCCGCCGAGTCGAGCAGGATCATGCCCGCCACTTCGAGCTTGATGAGGTCGTCACCTGCCACTGGTATGCGGACGACGCAACAGGAGTGGAAATCAACGAGCCACCGACCAAGTAGCTACGAAGCTCGAAAGGCGGCCTTCATCACCGCCAAAGGGTCGGTTCCGGGAAACCAGTGCTGGAATGCCAGCGCACCCTGCTGGATGAGCATTGAGAGTCCATTCGCCGTCTGGCAGCCCACCCCAGTTGCCAACGCAAGCAAGGGCGTCACTGGTGGTTGATAGATCGTATCGTAAACTAGATGTTCTTTTTTCAAACACTTGGCGGGAAGGATGGATCGATCATCACTCTTCAATCCGATAGACGAGGTATTCACGATCAAATCGCAAGCGAGACAATGCTCCGGCAGCGAAAGATCATCGAAAGAAAGCGCGATGATTTCCGCCTCAGGACGGATGAGTTTCAACCGCTCCACCAGCGGCCTCAGCTTCTCTAACGTGCGATTCACCAACACCAGTTTCACAATTCCTGATAGGCAACCTTGGGCCGCAATCGCCTGTCCCGCCCCGCCGCCCGCTCCTGCGATGACGACGTTCAGTGACGCGAAATCCACGTGGAAGTTCTCTTGGATCGCCCGCGCAAAACCGGGTCCGTCCGTATTGAAACCCCGCGTTACATCCTCATCAAACCGGATCGTGTTCACCGCCCCCAGCGCCTTGGCGTCCGGATGCACTTCGCACCCGTCCATCGCCTCCAGCTTGTGAGGCACCGTGACATTACACCCGTAAAATCCCAAGGCACGCATCCGCTGGAACGCCTCGTTCACCTGCCCCGGCTCAATGTCGAGCCGGATGTAGCGGGCGTCGATCCCAAGCGCATCGAGCGCTGCTTGGTGCATCTTCGGCGACGCCGAATGCGCGATGGGATGCCCGATCACCGCCAGCCGCGCAGGCTTGGAAGCACCCGCATCTAGAACCTCACGACCGCCGAGGTCTTCTAACGTATAAACGTTTTTCATAAATTTCATTCTCACTGACTCGCCGCTGCTCACAGCAACCCTGCGAAATCCCGCACTCGTCTCACACAACGGTCTTGCCCCAGTAGATTCAAAATATCACCCAAGTCTGGCCCGTGTGTTCTCCCTGATAGAGCGACTCGCAGCGGGAACATCAACTGCCCCGGCTTAGCCCCCGCTGCCGTCGCAGTTTCGGCGAGCACTGCCTTGGCAGCATCCGCCGACCAGTCGGTGATCGCTTGAAATGCAGTGGCCAGCGCAGCCAAAAGCCCACCGGCAGCGGCATTGCCACGGACCTTCGCCGTCGCTTCTTCGTCATAAGAAAAATCGTCCTGTAACAAGAAATCTACTGCTGCTGGCACCTCGCTGAACAAGCGCACCTTTTCCTTAACCGCAGCGACCACCGCCACATAATTATCGGAGATGGGCAGGCCCGCCGCCTCGACGAACGGCTTCGCCGCAGTCGCGAAGTCCTCGACGCTCACGCCTAGCAGATGTTGTTGGTTTACCCACTTGCATTTCTCAATGTCGAATCGCCCCGGTGAGCGGTTCACATGGTCCAAGGTGAAAATTTCCACTAATTCGGCGAGGGTGAAGATTTCCTGCTCGGTCTTCGGATTCCATCCTAACAAAGCAATGAAATTCACAACCGCAGCCGATAGGAAACCTTGCCTCGGATAATCACCCACCGCCGCACCCGCATCGCGCTTGGACATCTTCGACCCATCCGGATTTAAAATCAGGGGAATGTGAGCGTATTGTGGTGCCGTGCCACCGAAGGCTTCGATGAGCTGCAGATGCTTCGGCGTATTCATCAGATGGTCCTCCCCGCGGATGACGTGCGTGATCTTCATTTCAAGATCATCCACCACGTTGACGAAGTGGAAAACATACGAACCATCCGAGCGCTTCACAACCATGTCTGGCGTGTTAGTATCATCTCGGTAGTCGATGGTCACATCACCACAGACGAGATCATGCATCGTCACTGGCTTACGCTCGAAGCGGAAACGCCATGCGCCACCATCTTCATAAACCCGATCCGCTGCGAGCAGCTTCGCAAACCACGCATCATAGATTTCCTTCCGCTCGCTTTGATAATAAGAGCCGGAAATCCCACCCTTTTCCGGGCCTTCGTCCCAATCCAAGCCGAGCCATTTCATCCCGTCGAAAATCGCCAGCCGTGCCTCCTCGGTATTCCGCGCTTCATCCGTATCTTCCACTCGCAGCACGAAAACTCCGCCATGCTTGCGGGCGAACAACCAATTAAACAATGCAGTCCGCGCCCCGCCGACGTGAAGATAGCCAGTGGGCGAAGGAGCAAAACGAGTGCGAACAGTCATGGCGAACGTGTAAGCGCCGGACTCCCTTGCGTCCAGCCTCATGGAAGCCCCTGCCGCAGCTTCGCGACATACACGGTGCTCGCGGATTCCCTCTCCAGCAGTGGGTTATAAAATTTCACGACCTGCGCCCGTGACGATTCGAAAACAAGCTCCAGTTGATGAAGGAAATTTTCATCTGGCGGATCATCCGACCACAGCGCAAACACCCCACCGGGATGCAGTTGGGCGGCAAGCAGGCGCAATCCATCCGCGCTGTAAAACACAGCATTCCGCTCATGCAGCAGATTTTGCGGCGAGTGGTCGATGTCCAACAGCACTGCATGAAATTTCCGGCCCGGACTCCCTGCGTCGAACCCAGATTCAGGAGCCGCCGCAAGGGCGAAAAAATCTCCCAGCACATAATGGCAGCGTGGATCGTCGTTCAAAATTTTCCCCAGCGGCACCATCTCCTTTTCATGCCACTCGATCACCGCCGCCATCGTATCTACCACCCGCAATTCTGCCACCCGAGTATCCTTCAACGCGGCGACCGCCGTGTAGCCAAGACCCAGTCCGCCGACTACCACATCCAATCTTGCACCTTCCACTGCCGCTAAACCCAACTCCGCAAGCGCTTCTTCGACTTCATGGAACAAGCTCGACATGAGATAGCCATTTCCTAGCAAAACTTCGTAAACGATTAGATCGTCCAACATCACCATCCGCCTGCGGCGCAAAATTAAATCGCCCAGTGGAGTGGAGCGAAAATCCAGTTCTTCAAACAACGGCTTCATCCGCGCAAGCTAGCCACCACCACGCCATCACAACGACTTTATTGTCCCTGTCATTGAAGAAAAACCATTCGGTCAACCCCGCCTCGGACCTCGCACCTTTTGCTCATTTTCAATTCTTCGCTCTCTTCCCTGAAAATGAAACTTCTACCAAGATTACTGTGACTTTACTTTTAAGCGGAAAAAGTAGCTTTCATCTTCCGCAGGTTTTCTTAAGACATATCACAATGAAACAAGCGACTTTCTCGTGGGCTTCTTTGAAGGTAGCTTTGCCGTAACTAACCGAATCGTAGAGAAAAGTTCGTCCTGTCACCCGCAAGTATCATAGATGATTCGAGTGCCAGTTCTTACGCACGCTAAATGGCGATTCCTATGGTTAGGCTGATTTTCTGCCATCAGTTCGACGCCCGAACTGCGACGAATTCCTAGCCCCACCGGTAGCACAGCCGATTTGCCGGAAAGACTCTTTGGAGAGCGAATCCGTGGAAGGCAGGCGCATATTTCTGGTGTCTCCGTCCCCCTTTCCTCTCGAAACCCTTGCACGGCCCATCCGTTTAGAGGAATTCTATTCCATGCCCACCACCCAAGAAATCATCCACCAAATGGGTCGCCAAGCACGGGCTGCCGCCTATCAACTTGCCGCGCTGACTTCAGATGAAAAAAACACCATTCTGCGTGCCATGGCAGTCGCCATCCGTGGAGCTGCACCGGGAATCCTCACCGCAAATGCGAAAGACCTCGAAGCGGGCCGCGAGAAGGGACTTTCCAGCGCCATGCTCGACCGCTTGATGCTCAACGATGAGCGGATCGAAGCGATGGCTGCCGGCATCGAGCAAGTCGCCGCTCTGCCAGACCCCGTCGGCGAAATCATGGATGCTTGGGAACGCCCTAACGGTATCCGAATTTCCCAAACCCGCGTGCCCATCGGCACCATTGGCATCATTTACGAGAGCCGCCCAAACGTCACCGCTGATGCTGCCGTGCTGTGCTTTAAGACCGGTAATGCCACCATCCTGCGAGGCGGCAGCGAGGCGATCCACTCGAACGTCGCCATCGCCGCGGCCCTCGCAGAAGCGGGC
Organism: Luteolibacter sp.; assembly: GCA_043766715.1. Taxonomy (GTDB): domain Bacteria; phylum Verrucomicrobiota; class Verrucomicrobiia; order Verrucomicrobiales; family Akkermansiaceae; genus Luteolibacter. The sequence goes on along the minus strand of JAYUHS010000001.1, from coordinate 76,415 downwards.
GGGCCGGACCATGCGATCCAGCTCATCCCTTTCACCGATCGGGAAAGCGTCGCGGTGCTGGCAGGGATGGATAAATGGCTCGACCTCATCATTCCACGCGGCGGAAAGGGACTCATCGAGACGGTCGTGTCCCTCGCCCGGATGCCGGTTATTAAGCACTACGACGGCATTTGCCACCTCTTCGCCGACAAGGATGCCGACCTCGCCATGGCGACCGCCCTCACCGTGAATTCGAAAACCCAGAAACCCGGCGTCTGTAATGCGCTGGAAGTCCTCCTCGTCCACCGCGACATCGCTACCGAGCTTCTGCCAAGGATCACCGTCAGCCTCCGCGAGAAAAACGTGGAAATCCGTGGTTGCACGGAAGTCCTCCGCCTCGTGCCCGATGTCACCGCCGCGACGGATGAGGACTGGAACACGGAATTTCTCGACCTCATCATCGCGATTAAGATCGTCGATTCTCTAGAGGAAGCCGTCTCGCACATCAATGAACACGGCTCGCATCACACCGACGTGATCGTCACTCGCGACGAAGCCGCAGCCGAGCAGTTCCTCCGTTCTGTCGATTCCGCGTGCGTGTTTCACAACGTCTCCACCCGTTTTGCCGACGGCGGCGAGTTCGGCTTCGGCGCGGAAATCGGGATTTCTACTGACAAGCTCCACGCCCGAGGACCGATGGGGCTGCGCGAGCTCACCAGTTATCAATACCGGGTGCGTGGCAATGGACAGGTGAGGGGGTAGTTTCTCAGCCCAGCGGCGGGATTCCAAATCGGAATGGATCCGATGAGTGGAAATGATAAGTGCTCTCGCCATTTACCCAAGCACGGCCGGTGACCGTTGGGATCATGTCACCGTTCGCCAGCACTTCCACCTGCCCCTCGAATACCGTGTCAAGAATGCTGGCCTGCCGCCAAATTTCACCGGGCTTGAGTTTCCCGGCGGCGTGAAGACACGCCAGCTTCGCACTGGTCCCCGTGCCACACGGCGAGCGATCATAAGCTTTTCCCGGGCAGAGCACGAAGTTCCGGCTGTCTGCCAATGCAGGATCGGACGGCGGACCGAAGACCTCAATGTGGTCGATTTCCATCCCACCATCACCCGTAATCCCTTGGTTTTCCAACTCGTTACGGACGAGGCAGGTGAAATCTAGTAACGTCTCAAGGTTTGAAAATTTCACCTCAGGGCCTTGGTTTTCGATCAGGAAAAACCAATTTCCACCCCAAGCGATGTCGCCGTGAATCGGGCCATAGCCGGGGACCTCTACCGGGACTCCGGCCTGCTTGCGGTAGCTCGGGACGTTCGCCACCTGCACGGATCCGTCGGGATGGAGTGTGGCCACCACCACACCGACTGGGGTATCAATCCGATGCGAGCCCACACCGATTTTCCCAAGATGGGCAAGCGTCACGGCGAGGCCGATCGTGCCGTGGATGCACATGTTGAGCGTGGAGAGGTTGTTAAAAAAGATCACCCCGCAGACGCAGTCCGGTTCGCTGGGTTCGCAAATGATGGCTCCCACCATCGCATCGTGGCCACGGGGTTCGTTACAAACGGCACTGCGGAGCCAGTCATGTTTCTCGCGAAGCATTTTGGACTTTTCAGCCATCGTCCCACCACCGAGGTCGGGGCCACCGGAAATAACGATGCGAGTCGGTTCACCCTCGGTATGGGAATCGATAATTTGAATTGCAGATGCGCTCATGGTTACGCGTATTTATCGCACCGGAGTCTTAGCTGATTCAACAGTCGAGGCTGGCGAATTCGTATAATCAAAACACGCCGGGAAATCTGCATGGGTCACACCGCCTCACTTCGTGAATCTTTTTTTGAATCGCTCCAAGGTATATTGCCGGTGGACCGGCTGTTCGACGGGGTGCCAGATATTGTTTTTTTTGTGAAAAACGCTGAAGGCCGCTACATGGCCGTGAATGACACTTTAGCGATCCGCTGCGGGCTTTCCGACAAGGATCGTGTGCTCGGCTTCACTGCGGAGGAGCTTTTCCCCTCTCCATTCGGAAATGCGTTCGCACTTCAAGATAGAGAAATCTTGCGTGGCGGGAACGCCATCCGCGACCACCTCGAACTCCATCTCTATCCGAGCGGGAACAGTGGCTGGTGCCTTACTTTTAAAGAGCCTATTCTTGGGACAAACGGCAAGATTGTCGGCATCTGCGGTATCTCACGAGATCTGCATTCACCGGGTCAGCAAGGCGCGGAATTCGCTGCGCTGTCCTGTGCGGTCAAGCATATCCATCAGCATTATGACGAACCATTGCGGCTGCAGACGTTAGCGGAAATGGCCAAGCTTTCTGTCTATCAGTTTGATCAACGGATCCGCTCGTTATTCCACGTCACTGCGGGTCAGTATCTCGTGAAGGTCCGGATCGATGCGGCCTGCAAGCGCCTTTCCGGCAGCCATGAGCCTATCGCCCAGATCGCGCTGTCCTGCGGCTATTCGGATCAATCCGCATTTTCCCGCCAATTCAAACAGGCCGTCGGCATCAGCCCACTGGCCTACCGGAAAAAGCTCACGCGGAGATAGAGTCACATGACCTCTTTTAAGTGGCACGATTTTAAAACACGGGGAATTTACTGGCATGATTGGCGTATTCGTGCCACCTTGAGTCCGAAATCATGCCACTTCAAATCCCAGATCACGAATTCATCAAACTTGTCCGCATCATCGCATCACGGACTGGTGGTGCGTCCGTGAAGGACCTGCTAGCGAATCCCGCACTCGGATTTCCAAAGCGCACCTTGCAGCGCAGACTAGATCAGTTAGTTTCTGAGAGACGGATTGAACCACGAGGCGAAGGACGCGCACGGCGCTATCTTGTACCGGAAGACTATGACACACCGAACAGTTTCATGGTCCGGGAGGACCCGGCAGTTTATAAAATCAAACATGAATGGCTGTCGGACGAGGCGATGGAAATCCGCGCCATTATCCAGCGCCCCCTTTCGCAGCGGACACCCGTCAACTATAAGGAGACGTTTCTCCGAGACTACCACCCGAACAAGACCTTTTACTTGCCTAAAGATTTGCGACGGGAGCTTGGGGAAATCGGTCAGGTGGGATTGGGCGAGCTTCCTGCGGGGACGTATTTCCGGCAGGTGATGGATCGCCTACTCATCGATCTTTCGTGGAATTCCAGCCGACTGGAGGGGAATACTTATTCGCTTTTGGAAACTCAGCGGCTTCTCGAACTTGGTGAAGATACCGAGGGGAAAGGTGTGCAGGAAACGCAGATGATCCTCAATCATAAGGCCGCCATCGAGATGTTAGACGATGACGCAGGCGAGATTGATTTCAACCGCTATACGATTTGTAATCTTCATGCGCTTCTCGCAGATAACCTTCTGTCAGACCCTGGGGCCTGCGGTCGTTTACGATCACTGCGGGTAGGAATCAGCGGGACTACGTTTCACCCGTTAGGCTCGCCACCGCAGACTGAGGAGTGCTTCGAGGAGATTTTACAAAAGGCAGCGGCGGTGCGGGACCCGTTCGAGCAGGCGTTCTTTGTGATGGTCCATTTACCTTATCTACAGCCTTTCGAGGACGTCAATAAGCGGGTCTCACGCCTCGCTGCGAATATACCACTCATCCGGCATAACTTATGTCCGCTTTCTTTTATCGATGTGGAGTCCAAGGAATACATCGGTGGATTGTTAGGGGTGTATGAGTTGAATCGTGTCGAGTATTTACGCGATGTCTTCGTGAGGGCATATCGGCGTTCTTGTGCCCGTTATGCTACCGTCCGGCAGACACTGGGCGAGCCGGACCCGTTCCGGCTGCGGCACCGCGGTGACATCGGGAATTTCGTGAGGGAGGTGGTGCTTGGCGGCATGGATAAGCGTGGCGCTGCTCGATGGATCGCGACCCATGCAGCCAAGCTGATCCCACAAGATGAGCGGTCGAAATTTATCGAGGTCGTGGAAACTGAGCTGGGCAGTCTGCACGTCGGAAACATCGCACGTTTCCGGCTGCGGCCATCGGAGTTCGAGGCGTGGAACCAAGGCTGGAAATGAAGTCCGCCGTCAGAACCGTCCGGGTGACAGGGCGGTGATCGGGCGGAAGGGCGGGTCTCCTACAAGTAAATCCGCGACGAGCCGCCCACTGACCGGACCAAGGCTCAGCCCCATCATCGCATGGCCGGTGGCGGCGATCAAATTGGTCAAGCCCGGCACTTGGCCGAGGTAGGGGACGCCGTCGGGTGAGACCGGGCGCAGGCCGGCCCATGGCTTCACTCCTTCGAAGTCTTTCTCGGAAAACTTCGGGAAATAGGCATGCACGGATTTCACAATTCCCCGGACCCGGGCGGAATTTACGGACAGGTCCAGCCCACCGACCTCCATGGTGCCACCGAAGCGTAAACTGCCATCCATCGGTGTGATGGCGACCTTCGCCTCGGCGAAAATCGAGCAGAGCTGCGGTAGTTCCGGTGGTGATGGTAGAGTGAGCGAGTAGCCTTTTCCCGCTTGGAGGGGCAATTTCAAACCCACAGATTTTAGTAAATCCGCACTCCATGAACCCCCGGCGACGACGAATTTCCCACCCTCGAACCGCCTGCCATTCCCCGTCACCGCGACCACTTGCCCGGCACGAGTTTCGACTCCGTCGATGGTGACGCCACTCTCGATGATCCCCCCGGCTGCTAAGATCCGCCTGCGAATGGATGCCATGAAGCGGCTGGGACTCAAGTGGCAGTCTTCAGGAAAATAGACCGCCCCGGTGATATTCATGGTCACCGCTGGGTCCAGCTTTGCGGCAGCTTGGGCGTCAAGAACTTCGGCTTTGAGGCCAAGTTCGTTCGCCTCCCGGGCCACATGCGCTTCCTCGTCGAGGCCCTTCTGCGTCTTGCAGAGCATCAGCAAGCCCCGTTTCACCAGCCCGAAATCCTCATCCTCAGCCAGCTCCGCAAACAACCGGCGGCTTTCCATGTTTAAATCCCGCAGCAGCTCGCGCGACTCGGCGACGTGGCGGTGGGTCGAGTGGCGGTAAAACAACCATCCCCAGCGCATCAGATCGAGATTCACCCGCGGTCGGACGTAAAACGGGCTTTCGGGATTGAGCATCCAACGCAGGCCTTTCGAGATCATTCCCGGCGCGGCAAGTGGCGTGAAATGGCTAGGCACGATCATCCCCGCATTCCCCATCGAGCAATTGTCAGCACCGGCCAGCTCTCGCTCGACCACAGTGACTTGCAGCCCACGTCGCAGCGCATAATACGCCGAGCACAGCCCGATGACTCCTCCACCCACCACCACGACACGATCCGATTGCATTTCCTGAAAGTTATCTCACCCGTCTTGCCCGGGAAGCGAGAAATCCCTGCGGAAATTGCCATATCTTCATCCGCTCGAAATAGTCTTTTCCCGATCTCCTGCACGACATCCCATCCTGTCGGCGTATCGCTTGTTTCCCGCCAATTCTCATCCAAGTTCCCCTCTCACGATGCGCCTGCTTCACTCCCAGTCATTCCTCCAGCGGACTCGGTATTTCGCCTTGGTGACCTGCGTCGCCGTGCCACTGACTGGCCGCGCAGAGACGGACTATGTGGCGCAGTTCGAGAAGGAAATCCTGCCGATTTTAGAGGACCATTGTTACCAATGCCATGGCGACGGTGAGGACAAGGGCAAGGTCCGCTTCGATTCCTTCGGCTCCACTGCTGAGTTGATGAAACAACCCGAACTCTGGATGCACGCTTTGAAAAACATCCGCAGCGGCACGATGCCACCCGCGAAAAAGAAGCGCATTCCGCCGGAAGATTTCACGAAATTGGAGGAATGGATCAAACGCGGCGCCCTCCAGCTCGATCCGCAACGTCCTGACCCTGGCCGCGTGACCTTGCGCCGCCTGAACCGCATCGAGTATCGGAATACCATCCGCGACTTGATGGGCATCGACTTCCGCACCGACGAGGAATTCCCCGCAGATGACACCGGCTACGGCTTCGACAACATCGGCGACGTGCTTTCCACCTCGTCCCTGCTGTTGGAAAAATACATGCAGGCTGCCGAGGTCATGGTCGCCCGATCAGGAAATGACACTCGCATTTTCACCCGGCCTGAGGTCCCGCAAGACGCCGCAGAACGCACAAAATATGCGGAGGAAATCCTGCGCCGTTTCGCGACTCGCGCCTTCCGCCGCCCGGTGGACGAGCCGACGGTGCAGCGGCTGACAGCACTCGCGATGGAGTCTGCGGCGCTGCCCGGCGGCTCTTTCGAGAAGGGAATCACCCGCGCGCTCACCGCCGTGCTCGCTTCGTCCCGTTTCCTTTTTCGCATCGAGGACGTGCTGCCAGAGAGCGATCCGCAGGCGTATCCGCTGCTGGATGAATATGCACTCGCGTCCCGGCTGTCGTATTTCCTGTGGTCCACCATGCCGGATGAGACGCTTTCCCAACTCGCGGAAAAAGGCGAGCTGCGGGCAAATCTCGCCGCCCAGATCGACCGCATGATCCAAGACGATCGCTGCGACGAATTGATCAAAAATTTCACCGGCCAGTGGCTCCAATCCCGCGACGTGGATGGCGTCAGCATCGATGCCCACTCGGTGCTTTCCCGCGACCTAGGACAGCAAAAGGACCTTGGAACCCACGCGGACAGATTCCACCAACTTGCCCACGAGATCGCCGAGGCGGAAATGGCCCAAGATCTCGCAAAAGGTGCTACCTTCATCGCCGAGCGCTCGAAGTTAGCGAAAATCTTCGGCATCACCGGCGAGCGATTCGAGTTCGGCAGCACGCTTCGCACCGCCATGCGCCGGGAGGCAGAGTTACTCTTCGGCGATCTTCTGCGCCACGACGGAAGCGTGCTGCGGCTGGTAGAAAACGACAGCACCTTCCTCAACCAACGGCTCGCAAACCACTACGGTATCCCCGGCGTCGAGGGTGAGAAAATGCGATTGGTGAAACTCCCACCCGACAGCCCACGCGGCGGAGTGCTGACGATGGGCAGCACGCTGGCCGTCACGTCTAACCCCACTCGCACCTCGCCGGTGAAGCGCGGGCTATTCATCCTCAGTAACATCCTCGGCACACCGCCGCCACCACCACCGCCGGACATCCCTTCACTCGAAGCCTCGGGAAAAACCCACGACGGCACCGACCGCCCCCTGCGCGAAGCACTCGCCATGCACCGGGAAAATCCACAGTGCGCCTCGTGTCATGACCGGATGGACCCGCTCGGGCTCACCATGGAAAATTTCAACGCCGTCGGATCGTGGCGCGACCATGAACTCGGTCAGCCAATCCGTAGTGAAATCGGCAAGCTCACCACCGGCGAGACGTTTGCCAGTGTCAGCGAACTCAAGCACCTCCTCGTCACCGCCCGCCGTGGCGATTACTACCGCTGCCTCACAGAGAAAATGCTCACCTACGCCCTTGGCCGCGGCCCGGAACCCTACGACATCACCACCGTGGACCACATCGTCAGCGACCTCGAAAAATCCGGCGGAAAGTTTTCCACCTTGATCCGTGGTATCATCGACTCCGCTCCTTTCCAAAAACGCCACCGCACCTCCCCATGAACCCTGCATCGACCCACCGCCGCCTCTTTCTCCGTGGACTTGGAGCCTGCATCGCACTGCCCGCACTCGAAGCATTCCTGCCCGACCGCGCCATGGCCGCCGTTAGTTCTGCGGGCCAAGCCGCCACCACCGCGTCCGGGGCACCACTGCGGATGACGTTCCTTTATTTCCCTAACGGCGCGATTCCTAACCAATGGACACCGACCGGCAGCGGCAGAGATTTCGCCTTCGGAAATACGCTCGCGCCGCTCCAAGCACTGCGCCACCGCGTGCAAGTGATTTCCGGATTGGATCACGCAAATGCACAAGCCGGAGCAGACGGCGCTGGCGATCATGCCCGCGCAAATGGCACCTTCCTCACCGGCGTCCGCGTAAAAAAAACCGCTGGCAGCGACATCCGCGCCGGAATCTCCGTGGACCAGATCGCCGCAAATGAAATCCAGCGGCAGACGCGGTTCGCCTCACTCGAGCTGTCCACCGATCCTCACCAGAAATCCGGTGAGTGTGATTCCGGCTACTCCTGCGCTTACGAATCGAACCTCGCATGGCGCTCCGCCACCTCACCACTCGCACCCGAGTCGAACCCACGGTTAGTTTTCGAGCGGCTCTTTGGCTCCGGCGTCCACGGCCAGCGCGGTGCAAGCCTCGCCCAGCGCCGCAGCCAACAACGGTCCATCCTCGACTTCGTGATGGACGACGCCAAGTCAGTCGCCAAGCAGCTCACCCACCGCGATACCGCGAAGGTGGATGAATACCTAACCGGCCTCCGCGAGATCGAGCAACGCATCGTCACTGCGGAAAATCTCAAGGCCACCACGGACCCAGATCTGCCCACTCCCACCGGCATCCCCACCGCCTACGACGACTACATCCGGCTGATGTTCCAGATGATGGCGCTCGCCTTCGAGACGGACGCCACCCGCGTTTCCTCGATGATTCTCGCCCGCGACGGCAGTAATCGCCCGTTCCCGGAAATCCAAATCGCCGAGGGCCATCACTCACTTTCCCACCACCGGAATAGTCCAGAAATGATCGAGAAAGTCTCCCGCATCGACCGCTTTTACGCCGAGCGCTTCGCTGAATTCCTCACCCTGCTAGAGTCCAAGCACGACGCAGACGGCCAGACAATTTTGCATAACTCGATGATCGTTTACGGCTGTGGGAACTCGGATGGGAATCGCCACACGCACTTAGATCTCCCCGTCGTCCTCGCAGGAAATGGCGGCGGAGCCCTCAATCCAGGCCAGTATCTCCAAGCAGGCGGCACCCCGATGTGTAATCTCTATCTCACCCTGCTAGACACCATGGGAGTCCCCACCCTCGACCGCTTCGGCGACAGCACCGGCCGACTCTCTGGGATTTAAAAATGACGATGCAGCGCGTCCTTTTCATTTGTTCGCAAAACAAATCAGGCCGCGCCAGAAAATCCCCAACCGCCGTCAGCCGATCACCCGGCACCGTCCGCCACCAAGCCCGCGCCGTCAGGAAACGGCCAGCTGCCGTCAATCATTTCCCAAGCGGCGTCAGGAAATTCCCAAGCGGTGTCAGCGATTTCCCAAGCAGCGTCAGCGATTTCCCGGACGGTGTCAGAACATTCCCAAGCGGTGTCAGGAAATTCCTTGGCGGCGTCAGGCGCCGCCTCGCCGCCGTCCATCTCTTACCCACTCCCGTCCACGGCTTCTGATCAAACACCATGCTCATCATGAATGAGTTACGAAGAATCTCTTCCCGCGAAGCTCCCTAGACTTAGAAAATTTCCCGACTCTACCCGCTTTTCGACTCGCCGGATCTAATCTCTCCGCCCAGCCTCCACTATCGCTGAAAAAGTAGTTTTCAGCTACTCACCCCGATTCCATCCCCACTTCAAAAGACACCACCACCATGCCTGCTAATCGTTCATTCGACTTCCCCGTCAGCACCCTCCTCCGCGACTCGAAGCGCCTTCACGCCGCCCTTGCTGATCCCACGGTCGGCCCTGCCGTCGCCCGCCGCCTTGCCAAGAAGAACCCCACCGCCGGTCAGCCGCCCACCGAGTTCGCCCCGCTCTTCGAGGCCCAGATTCAGCTCGTCGAAAATGGCGGCATCGCCCAAAGCGGAGCCTTCGGCGAAATCGGCCAGATGACCCAAGAACAAGTCGATGCCTTCGCCGAACTCGAGCGCCTCCTCTCCGGTGCCCGCCGCAGCGCCACCCTCGCTTTCCCGAAAAACGACGCCCGCCTCCATAGCGAGTTCCAAGTCGGCATCCACGAACCCGCTGATTTCCCCAGCGAGATCAACCGCGCCAAGAAAATCCTCGCCGCCTGCCAAACCCACGCCGACGCCCTCGACGACCACGGCTGGATCGGCGAAGACACCACCGCCCTCGCCACCAGCATCGACCTCCTTGACGGCGGCGATACCGAACACGAAGCCGCCAAGGACCAGAAAAAAGGCTTCACCCAAGGTCGCAACCTCGCCGCTAACGCCCTCTACAAAATGTGCCTCAGCATCCAGAACGCCGCCCGCCTCGCCCACCCCGCCACCAAGGCCGCCAAAGACCAAACCACCCTCGTCGCCCGCAACCGCTTCCTCCTCGACGAGTTCCCCCCACGCGACCGTGAGAAACCAGAAGTCGCCACTCCAGCTCCGACCCCGCCTGCCCTATAAGGAAGGGCGACATTCTTGTCGCCCTCTTCCACACCTCCACCAAGCCATCGCCTCTGATTAGCGGTTGAAACCCGTCACGATTGTCGCCAAGAACATCCCTATGAAACTCGAAGATATTGCCACCGAGGCCTCTCGACTCTCCGAGGAAGAACGTGCTTCACTTGCATCCCGCCTGCTTCACGGCTTGGACAGCCAAGTGTATGAAGTGACTGATGCGGAAGTTTCAGAACGGATAAAAGAAGCCGAAAACGATCCATCCGTGTGGCTCACCTTTGATCAGTTAGTCACTGGTCTGAAACGCCGTGATCGTTAGCTTCCACCGGCGGGTTCGGGCCGATCTGGATCGGTTTCCCTATCACTTCCTGTATGACATTCAGAGCGACTCTTTGCGGGTCTGGGTGCTGCGTCACGATCACCGAAGCCCCGGTTACGGCTTGCGCCGTTTTACTCATTAGCTGGCCCATGCAAGCAATCAACCCTCCTTCATTCCACGATCTCCCATTCAAACCATGAAACCGTTCTCCCGCTCCTACACTCTTGAACACAGGCCATTTCGAACACTTCTGGCGTGAAGGCGATCCCGCCATCGTCCACCCTTGATTGTCATCGTCTAAAGTTCCGCCCACCCCTCAAACTTCCGTTAGTAAAGAAACCAGTTCCATAGTTAGCAAAGAAAAAACTTTATGAAACGCAGTATCTTACTGATCGCGGCGACACTCGCAGCATCGTTCACCCAACTATCGGGCGCCGAGGAGAGTCTTCCTAAAATTGAATCGACAACAACATGGATCACAGTGAGGAGCGAGTTCTTGCTGAATGGCAGAAAGGTGCCGATTTCAATGATCATCCGCAAGGACACCATCGTGTCGGTTCACGAAGAGGTGCTTGAGCGTCAACGTGCGGAAAGTGAAAAACCCGCGACCCCAGATGATTTCGCCAAAATTCCTGTAGAGATAGTCATCAACACGAAAGAGACCATGGACCGATTTCGAATTAGAGGGCTTACCTCGGCCACAGCGCCCGCCGTGCTAAAAATGATCATGCCCGCAATTGACACCAAAGAGGGTGACGCTAGGACCCAGAACGAAAACTAGGCCGTCCAAGTCATTTTGGCAGCCCGCACTGATCGCGAAAACAACACCACTTTCTGACCGGCACCGGAAACTCAAAATAAGCATCTTCTAACTTTACCTTTCCTAATCATAGTTCGGGAATCCTTGTCTAAAGTAGCTGCTTCCAATCAAACACCATAGGCCAACTTATTTACGTAGAAACAAGTATCCCAAGTTTCTATTTTGAAACTCGCCCGGCGGCTCAAATGCAGGCACGGCGTGAGTGGACTCGTGAATGGTGGGACATCGCCACCCTTCGAGATGATCTGGTCACTTCGCTAGGTGTGATCAATGAACTTAACCATACCCCTGAACCTAAGCGATCCGAGTGCCTCGGATTGTTGGACCACTTAGCATTTCTAGACATTACCGAAGAAGCAGACGATCTCGTAGAGACTTATATTGCCAACAAAGTGATGCCAGCAGATGCCACCGGAGACGCTCTCCACTTAGCACTGGCTACCATCCATCAATGTGACATCTTGATCTCATGGAATTGCCGCCACATCGCCAATGCCAACAAAACCTCGCATATTCGTCGGATCAATGGCCGCCTCGGCTACGAAACCCCAGTCCTGATCACACCACTCGAGCTCCTCAGCCAGAAACCATGAACCCAGAGCCATCACCCGCACCACAAGACGACGGCCTTGATTGGCTTCGTGACATTCGCCGGAACATCACCGTCGAATTTGATCACGACCCGCATCGCTTCGGTGCAAAACTGAGAGAAATGGAAAAACTTCCGCAATATGCAGGCCGGATCGTCCGAGTGAAAAAAGTGCTGGTTCCTGTAGTTCAAGACTAGTCGATTGCCGACGCTTCCGAATAGCTCTCGGGCGTAAAAAGTCTATCAACTCCACCTCTTCCACTCAACACTTTTCAATCGTCATTCCACCCCTCTTCCCAATAACCCATAACAAATAACTTCTAACTTCTCTCTTCGTCCCCCTCTCGGCTGCAAACACCCCATCGCCGCCACCGGCCTCCACGAAATGCGCTCAAGCGTCCAGCCATCCGCCCGTCTTTCATACCAAGACAATTGCCCAGTGTCTGTTATTTGAGACTACACCCGAGGCACGGTCTAGCTTTAGACCTCATCAATTTCGTCGTCGGTCTCATCTTCATCGGGGACATCAGGCATGGTTCTAGGGGTAGTATCCAGAGGTTTAGGCATGGGCCAAATTCCCAACGCCTTTTTGGCAAGACGCTCACCGCGTTTCTTGATCGAGGCTTCATTCCACAGATCCAACCGCCCAAGTTCTTGATTTAGCCGGAGAGGGCTTTGGGCGAAACCACCGAGCAGGTCACGTTTGGTGAGGAAGGGGTGATCTTTGTATTCGCTGTTGTAACCAGTCAACGTGAGATTACCTAACGTGTGAAGCCACCGATCTTGAATTGCTTGCCAATCAGGGCCTAGATCGTCGATCCACTGTTGTTGAAGATCCTTGTTCTGAGGGAGAATATGTTCGATTGTTAGGCCCTCAAATGACACGGGTTCCTTGCGACCGTGGATCTCGAAACGTTTGAGAATGAACTTAAGTGGGCGTAAGCTGTAAAGATGGTTTCGGGAGAGGGCGTGCTGAAACTCGGCGTCATCGGGGAACCGTGACCGTCCAGAAAGACCAGCAAAGCGGGCTTGTAACGCATCGAGGTAGTGATCCTTGTCGAGATTCTGGGCGAAAACGGCGAAAGTCTTGTTGAGTATGTTGGTAGGCACGCCACAGACAGCGCGCCGCAATACGTGACTTTCAATCAAGCGGACGCATCCAATCAGGTCGGAATGAGACAACCGGGATATGGTATAATCGTGATACAGCTCCAAAAGCAGCGGGTATGCGACGTCCACTTTGAGTTCGCGGAGATCGCTGAAGGCGGAGGCGAGGGCGGGATCTTTTTCCTGAGCCAATGCCATCGCGGCAAAATGTCCGGCATGGTGCAAGATATCAGCCAGCACAGGTTCTACGCCACAGGCTTGCTCTGCGAGGTAAGTCTTAAATTCACGATAGACGGCGCTGATGTTCGGAATCCGCCGGGTTTTGAGCGTGAGATAGTGACGCATGAATCCATTGAAGGCCCATTGGTAGTGCTTTTGGCCAAAGCGTTCTTCCATGGGTCGCCAGTAGTTTTGGTAAAGACGAGTCTGCTCGTCGGGCGTCTGGCTCATTAGTACGAAATTGCGAATGAGATCTGCCTGACTCAGCGCGAGACCGGTGGAGTTCATGCTCTCAAAGATGAGTTGTGGGTTGTCTTGGCCGCGCTGGAGAGCAACTTCGACGATCATGAGCTTGGCGAAGCCTTGGCAAAGGTTGCGGAGCTGCTTCCCATCCAATCTTGCGAGACGTGTGGCGAAAAAGTCGAAGTTCTCCATCACGCGAACGGAGTGTGCGTCGGGTATGGGCTGCTGTGCAGTAAGCGCAAGCAAAGTCGTCTTGTCGGTCTGGGTGAGGATGAGCTTATGACGGCGCTCACCGGTTTCCTCAGGATCAAGCAAGTAGTAATTACGGATTTTGCGGGCGGTGAAGCCATCTTCTGGTTCATCGTCGCCAATAGTGCGGGCCAGTGCTTCGAGCAGGATGGTTGCGGTGGTGACTCGCTGTTGGCCGTCAATGATTAGGAGCGCCGATGGGTTGCCAACCGTCGGCAAATCCGCTTCCACATACACAATGGAGCCTATGAAGTGTGCGTTGACCTGAGGCAGGGCGCCCACACGCAGAATGTCATTCCAAAGCTGCTCGCAGTTTTCGAGCGACCATGAATAGGTGCGCTGGTAGATGGGAATCGTCAATTGTGGCGAGCTTCGGAGGTATTTCAGTAACGGCAATGCTTCGGCTTTCATAGATTATGGCTGATAGGCTGTAAATAGATTGCAATTCATTCAAGCACGGATTGAGTTCCGAACGGCGGTTGAGGAGGGTTTTCTCGGCATCTCCGGGAGCGGTTACTGTGGTCAAACATCGCAAGGGTTCCTGTCCCAGATAACAAATATTTGCGGGGTTGGTGAGTGGGTGGCATTTAGCATTCTCAATCTAATCGGCATCGAGATTGGTACACCGCCGCTACTCGCGAATGAGGGTTTAGGTTTGTAACCCGTCTTACAGCATCAGGCCGGGGACGCGGGAGAATTCGTGCGCCACTGCATCACTCCATCAACTTCCCCAACTCATCGCTTCTGAAATATCGATACGAGCGAGGCAGGTGGAATCCGTCTTTTCTGCCGCGCAGGGCTTTGAGTTCGGTGTCAGATTCGAACTGCTAGGTGCGCCCACTGAGGATTTCTTAGGCGGTGGCTGCCCCACGTCACATACTGAATGCGACCGTGATTCGATCATTCACGCCCGGTTGCGTAAGCCGGATGACGTCTTTCGTGCTGCACTGCTAGGATCCGCACGCGGTCTGGAAGCTCTCGGTAGCAGATCACATAGGGAAAACGAATCAGTCTGGCCCTGCGGCGGCCACAAGATGTGAGGGGAAATGCTTTGGGGTTCTGGGCTCTTTTTCCCAGCATACTCTCTAGTTCTTGAAAGAATTCATCGCCCAAGCCCTCCTTGCGTTCGTCATACCAGATACAAGCGTCGTCCGTTTCCCGTTGAACGGCGCAGTGGTAGGAGAGCCTCACGAGCAGCGGCGTTTGGCAAAATGGGACATGAATTCCGAATGGCTGATTTCCTGAGAAGGGTTCTGATCCATTTCCGCCTCGCGCTCATCTAAAACGCGCTCAAGCTCATCTTCAGTCTGCTGTCGGATAGGGCTGCCTAAGGACTCCCAAAGGATAGAGGCGACTTTGTGGCGCTCTGCAGCATCGAGCTTCATGGCGGCATCCACAATCGATTTAGAGGTTACAATCATCGGAAAGGATTTACCTCGGCAAGACGCAAAGTCCAAGAGGGAAGTTTCTCTTCGTTACAGGCTTCCGCAGGGAAACATCCGTTTTCAAATCGGTATGCAAGGGGTGGATTCTTCCGATTTATGGCGGGTTGGCACTACCTATTGTCTGGGATCTTGTGTTGTTCTGGATTGGAACTTGGCTTTCACAGTGGACCGGTCGTGGCCCATGATTAGGCTCCGTGCATGACGAAGGGTTCGGGATGGATGCGGCTGGCGGCGGCGGTGGTCAGCGGCTTGCTGGTGGCGGGGGCGTTTCCGCCGTTGGATTTTACGGGGTTGGTGTGGGTGGGAATGCTGCCGCTGCTATGGGCGCTATGGTCCGTGGGAGCGGCGGGGAAAAATCGCGTGGGGTGGAAAGGGTTCGGCCTCGGCTATCTAGCAGGCTTGATGGCTTGTTTGATCCAGTTCCACTGGGTGGCTTCGGTCTCGTGGCTCGGGGCGATCCTGCTGCCAGCGTATCTGGCGGTGTATTGGGGGTTGTTCGGGCTGTTTGCGGCGAAGATCGGGAATCCGTGGTCTGGCAGGAAACCGCTGCGGATTTTGACCGTCGCCTTCTGCCACGGCGCGGTGTGGGCGGGCTGTGAACTGCTGCGTGGCTGGGTGATCACTGGCATCAGTTGGAACGTGTTAGGCACCGCATTTCACGATGTGCCGCAGCTCGCACAGGCGGCGGATTTGCTTGGAGTGGTCGGCTTGTCGATGGTGTTAGTTTTTTCCCAAGCGGCATTTCTATTGGCAGTGACCTCTCGGAAATGGCTCGCACTTGGCGGGGCGGTGGCGGTCTTGGGACTGGTCGCCATTTACGGAGTGGTGCGGATCCAGATGGAAAACGGCACGGAATCCATCCGCCTGAAGGCCCTGCTCGTGCAGATCAACATCCCGCAAGATGCAAGCCGGGTGAGCTGGACGGATTTGGAAACCCACCAAGCGTATGAAGAAGAGACTCTCAAAGCGCTGGATGCCTTGAAAACACCCGATGGCCAACTTTCCCAGCAATGGCCGGACTGGGTGATGTGGCCGGAGTGTGCTCTGACTGGCCGGATTCTGCGCGCTGACGACGGCACTTGGGGGACATGGCAAATCAACCAAGACACCATTTCCCAGGTCCAAGCAGCCGGGCCATTTTCCCTCATTTATGGGGTTAACGAACTGGAGGCCGAACACCACGCGGGCCAATGGGTGATGAAGGAAAAGGGCAGGGCCTACAACTCCATCGCCGTGATGTCGCCGTCCGACGAGCTGCAAACTTATCGCAAACGGCACCTCGTGATCTTCGGGGAAACGATCCCATTCGTGGACTCAATCCCATTCCTGAAAAAAATTTACGAACAACAATCCGGCGCGGAATACAACGGCTCCTTCACCCCCGGCGACTCGTTAGAACCGCTGCCGATCCCCGTGGGCGCGACGAGCATCGGCGCGATCCCGACCGTCTGCTTCGAGGACTCGGTGCCCCGGCTCACGCGGAAATTCGTCCGGCCTGGCCCGCAAGTGATCATCAATGTCACCAATGACGGCTGGTTCAAGGAGTCCGCTGCGGCGGCCCAGCATTTCCAATACGCCCGTTTCCGCGCCATCGAACTGCGCCGGCCGATGCTGCGCTGTGCGAACACGGGCGTCTCCGCAGCGATCAGTTCCACCGGCTCCACCCGCCATCCAGACAGCGGGAAATCCCAAATCCTCACCGATGAAAAAGGTAGCCATTTCACCCGCGGCTCACTGCTGACGGAATTGAAAGTCCCGCTGCATCCGAGCTTTTCGCTGTATGCGGTGATCGGGGACTGGGGGCTCATCACCTTGGCAGTGATCGGGCTGGGGATACCGCTAGCCATTAGGCGAAAATGAAGAACGCCGCCCTCCCCCCCGGAAAGACGGCGTCCCATTTTTACCCTACCGCAACCCCCACTTGCGGAACTCAGGCAAAATCTTTTCGGCTTTCACCGCGCCGACGTCTCGTTGGAATATTGACCCGCGAAAGGGGAGTAAAACTAATTTTTCTATCAATCGAAAGTCTGCGCCATTTGAACCACGGATTGGCTCGCTCGTTCGACACAGACGGCGTTGACTGCGGCCATGCGTTTTCCGTTGGATCCACCACTGCATCTGGCTCCGTTGCAGCGGGTGATGCTGCGGGATACCCTCGCGGAACCTGCCGCCAGCCACCATGTCGAGCAGGTGGAAATCGTCTTCGCACCGTGGATTACCGAGGCGAAGGTCATCGCGGCATGGCGGGAAACTGTCCAGCAGACCGCCGCATTACAGATTTCATTCACCATCGAGCAAGGACGCTCGCAGCCGTGGGATTTCGTGACGCCGCCCACCACTCTCCACCCTGCGGAACCCCTCAGAGGATCGTTGGACACTTGGTTAGAAGCTGACAGGCTCCGCCCCTTACTCGCGCCGGACGAGGTGCCGTGGCGGGCAGTTTTCTGGCCAGAAACACGACGGTTTATCTGGACCTTCCATCATGCGTTGCTCGACGGCCGCTCCATCGCTGGGGTCTTGCGGAGTTTCTTCAAACGAATCGACGGCAGTCATTCCGAGCAGCTAACACTCGCTCGCTGGCAGCCACCGACGGCGGAGGGGATTGCGCTGGCCGAGACGCTATTTTCTAACCCGGTAGCGGCGGCGATTGGATTTCCACTGGCGGAGCGGGATTCTTCCCCTGCAAGCCACAGCCTCGGGATTGATTTCGTCAATCGGCTGGAATCGATCGCAGCGGAAACAAAGGTAACCGTCGCCACGCTCGTCACTTGGTCGTGGGGCCAAGCCCTGTTGGCCGCCTCCGCCACGGATGCGGTGTGGGTCGAGCAACTCCGCTCAGGAGCGCCGCAACCCGGATCCGCTGGATTTACCATGAATCTCCTGCCCGTGCTCATCCAAGCGGGAACCAGCCCCAGACGATTCGCCAAGCAACTGCTAGAACTACGAGCCATCGAGACCGTGTCGCCAGAAGATTTCCCCCCGGGCGTATTTCCAAAGACGAGCGGACCATGGGCCAGTGTGATCATGGTCGAGCGAGGCTCACTCCACCAGATGGCACGAGCCTCGGACTCGGTGGAAATTCTCCGACTCCACGAGAGCAAGACCGAGACCTTGGCGGCCACCGCCTACATTCTACCCGATCTGCGACTGGAGGTAGAAGGCCCGGGACGCCATGCCTTGCTCGCAGGGTGGATCGAGTCGTTGAAAAAACTAACAAACTAGCATCGAGCCCACGAGATTACTCGACTGCCTCGAACAAACTCGCCTCTCGCTCCTGCTGGAACTGGTGGGTGTAAAGCGCCTGATAGTGCCCTCTCGCCGCGAGTAGCTCACCGTGCGTCCCACTCTCGATGATCCTGCCTTTTTCAATGACCAGAATCCGGTCCGCCGTCCGGATCGTGGAAAGCCGGTGCGCGATGACGAAGCTGATGCGGCCATGGAAAATCGCTTTTAACCCGCGCTGGATCAATTGCTCCGTCTCGGTGTCGATGGAGGATGTGGCCTCGTCCATGATGAAAATCCGTGGGTCCGCCAGCAGCGCACGGGCGAAGGAAATGAGCTGCTTCTCACCCGTGGAAAGCCGGTTGCCACCCTCACCGACGTCAGTGTCGTAGCCGTTTTCTAACGCACGAATGAACGCATCTGCATTCACGTTGCGAGCAGCCGCTTCGGTCTCCTCATCCGTCGCATCAAGCCGACCGTAGCGGATGTTTTCCCGCACCGAGCCACTAAATAGATGCGGACCTTGCAAGACGATGCCGAGGTTCGACTGATACCATGCCAGCCCGCGCTCGCGGAGGTCGTGACCATTGACGAGGATCTGGCCACCAGTCGGCTCGTAGAAGCGCGCCGCAAGATTGACGATGGTGCTCTTGCCGCCGCCGCTGGCTCCAACGAGCGCGATCGTCTGGCCAGACTGGACGGATAGATTGAAATCCTCCAGCACCGATTCGCCGGTCGTGTAGGAGAAATCCACATGGCGGAATTCCAAACTTTCGATCCCGGCGGGGTAGCCGTCCACCGCGAGATTTACCGGGCGATCCGGCGTATTCCATGTTTCCAAGCGAGATCGAACGTCCTCGCTATCGCCGATGCTGGGCACCGTAGCAAGCAAGCTGAGCACCCGCTCGCCCGCTGCTTGGGCACCCTGCATCTGGACGAGAACTTGGGCGATTTGATTGATCGGAGCGAAGAACTGGCCCGCGTAGAAAATGAACGCGACTAACGTGCCAAGCGATAAACTACCATCGATCACGCCTACTCCGCCGCGCCACAGCGCGATGCCTGCTGCGAGGCTGCCGAGTGTGAGGACGATGGGAATATAGACGGCGGACTGCAGCGCATTCTGGATCGAGACGCCATACATCTGTGAGGAAATCTGCTGGAACTCACGCAGGTTTTCCTGCTCGCGCACCAGCGTCTTGGTGGTGCGTAGCCCTTGAAGCGCCTCGGCGAAGGACGCGGTGATCATTGAGTTAAACTTGCGAGTATCGCGCGAGCTGAGCAGGAGTTTTTTCTGAAACACCGCGCTGACGAAGATGAGCGGCGGCACCACCGATAGAACTAGCAGCCCCAGCACCGGTTGTAGCACGACGAGAATCACGGCGATCATGAAAACCAGACACAGCGCCCACAGCAAATCGAGGCTGCCCCATGCGATGATTCGCGCGAGCTTGTCGCAGTCCGACGTCAGCCGCGAGATCAGCCAGCCCGTCGGCCGGTGGTCGAAGTAGGCAAACTCAAGCTCTTGGATGCGCTTGAAACATTCCTCGCGGATGTCGTGGCTCATGTGGTTCGCCAGACCGCCGGCCGAGGTAATGAAAACCCACACGCCGATGGCCAGCGAAACGGTGAGGACAGCATAAACGATGATAGGTGGCCACAAGTTCAGCGCGTTTCCCACTTTCACCACATCGTCCACTGCCCAGCGAGTGACGAGTGCGAAGCTGGCCTCTATCAGCGCGATGACTACTGCAGAAATCGCCAGCGGCACCAGCAGACGCTTGTAGGGCAGCGCATGGCCGAATACTCGAGTCCACAAACTGAGGTCGAGCTTGTCGCTGAAGACATCTTCTTGGGGCTCATCTTTCATCGGGCAGTGTCGGCTAACATTTCATTCTCAAGCGCATTCTGAATCGTCCACAAACGGCGGTAAAGACCATCCTCTGCGGCAAGCTCGGCGTGGGTGCCATGCTGGATGATGCGACCTTTCTCAAGCACGATCACCTTGTCGGCATGGGCCAGCGTGGAAAGTCGATGAGCGATCACCAGCGTGGTGCGCCTACCATGACGGCTGCGTAAGGCTTCGAGAATCGTCGATTCCGTCTCCGCATCTACGGCGCTTAAAGCATCATCTAGCAACAAAACCGGTGTGTCTTGGAGGAGTGCCCGGGCAAGTGCCACTCGCTGTCGTTGACCACCAGATAGAGTGATCCCACGCTCGCCCACCAGCGTCGAGTAGCCAGCGGGAAATCCAGTGATCGTGTCGTGGATGGCGGCGAGGCGCGCTGCTTCATCGATTTCCTCGCGAGCGGCGGTGCTGCGAGCGAGCCGGATGTTATCGCCAATGGTTTTAGAAAACAGGAATGGCTCCTGCATCACTACGCTGAACTGCGAGCGCACCCACTGGCGGTCTAGATCCGTTAGCTCGTGGCCGTCGAACCGGATCGACCCTGAGGAGTAGTCGTAGAGTCGCAGTAGCAAGTGCATGATCGTCGATTTCCCCGAGCCGGAGGGTCCGAGAATCGCCAGCGTTTCGCCCGGCTTGACTGTGAATGAAATGCCATTGATGGCTGCATTTTCCTCACCGTGGCTGAAGACCAAGTCCATCACCTCAATTTTTCCAGCAGCCGGAGACTGCGGCGTAGCAGGAACGTGCGGTGGACTTTCCTCCGGCTCGGATAGTATTTCTCCCATCCGCTTCAGCGCCACCATAGATTTCCCAAGATCGGTCAGCGTGCGGCCCATTTGCCTAACTGGAAGGAGTAGCATGTTCAGAAACATCAAGAACGCAAACAAGGTGCCGACTGTCAGGGTGCCTTCAGAAATGAAATAAACCCCGGTGAAAAGCACGATGCCCTGCTGCAACAGCACGCTGAAATCAGACGCGGACCAATACCATGACATGAGGCGGAGTAGCTTCAGGCTACGGTCGCGGTAAAGTTGGTTAGGCACCGCAAATTTCGCAATCTCGAAGTCTTGCCGGGCGAATGCACGCACTACGCGAAGTCCCGTGAGATTTTCCTGAACCACGCGCGTGACTTGGCCCTCCGACTCGGCCACCTCGGCGAAAAGGTGCTTTACCTTACCGATGTAAACGTAGCCGAAGCCGATGATCGGCCCGACCAGTGCGAGGGAAACCAACGCCATCCGTCCGTCTAGCAAGATCATGATAGGTAGTGCGATGAGTAGCAGCAGCATGGCATTGCTCACATCCACCACCTGCGAGGCGAGCGCCATCCGCAGCGTTTCCACGTCGGAGGTGCAGCGCTGGATCAAGTCTCCCGTTTCCGCCCGGTCGTGGTAGCGGGCGGGTAAATGCTGGAGATGATCGTAGAGCCGGTCCTTTAACCGCCGAGCGATTCCATCCGAGGCCTCCGCCGCGAAGCGCCCTTTCAGATAGGTGAAAACCCCAGCGACAAGCGTGAGAGAAACCATCAACACTCCGGGAAGCCATAAGCGCTCCCTGACGAAGTCCGCACCGCCCATCAGCCCGATGATCCAAGTGGTAAGCCTGCCTTCATCCGGTTTCCGCGAGAGCCCGAAATCAATAGTCGCACTCGCAATGAGCGGCGTCACGTAGTTGATCACCGTGCAAATAAACAAGGCTGCGATGGCAAGGGCATACTTGCTACGGAAGCCGCGCATCTGCTGCCACAGCAGCGCGGTAGGAGCGATTCTAAATTCAGTCGATAGACGGGCGGCCATGGGATCCATTCGTTTTGTCGGGAAAAATGATGATGCTCGCTGGAGGATTTGAGCGCTGGTGTGGCGAGTTAGATATCATCCGCTTCGGGCGGTGCACGGTGATCGCAAGGCGCGCGTTTCCGGTCGCGGAACTATCTCACTCGTAGTTTCGAGAACATCAGCGCGGCGACTTCCGCATTTTCACATTCGATGCTGGCTTGATAGGAGCCGGTTTTCCCGTCAGCGGTGGTGATAGTGAAAGGCTCGGTTTGCCAAGTGTCATTGATGTCGCCGAAGGCCATGTTGGTGAACTGATAGCGCAAGGTCCGCCCGAGGGCGGGCACTTGGACGGTGGCCCAAGTGCGGGGGGATTCGTCCAGTTCGCCGGGTAATCCGGGTTCCATGACAGAGCAGGCTTCGTCTAAGACTGGCGCGGGTCTTTCACAGCCGAAGACGGACAAGGAGTAACTCGTCCCTACTGGAGTTTTCGTATTTCCGAAATAACCCATAATGTATCGGCCACCAGAGGCGGTGCGCCAAGAGGGCTTGCCAAAAGCGGAGGGTATTTTGACGAAATCAACGATGGGGATTTTCAAGGAAACCGGGGCGAGGGATTGCTCAAGATCGCCCTTTTGACCGCGCAGCCACGTTTCCACTTTCAAGCGACTTTCGGTCCCAGCGATCTTGCGCGGGGCAACCACGCAGCTAGGCAGAGCAAGGCAACAAATCACGAGAAGGGCCAAATCAAAGGGGAAGCGCATGGCGATGACTTACAAATTGCTTAAGTAAACGAATAGGAAATCTTCGGGTTTTCCCCCTTTTATTTTGCCCGCAGGCAGTCGCAAAACTCCGCTCTTCCGCGTGGGACAAATCAAGCTACGCTCCGCGCATGATTCTCCGCCGACGATTTATGACACTCTCTGCCGGGCTGCTAGTAATGGCCAGTTGCCAGAAGACTGCCAACCGCTCCGAGAAGGGCGCGGTGCTGCGGGTGGGGATGGATCTCAGCTACCCGCCATTTGAAATGCAGGATAATGCGGGCACTCCCGATGGCGTCGGCGTGAGGCTAGCAGAAGCCCTCGCCGCTGATCTCGGGCGGCCGCTGAAGATTGTGCCCATGGAATTTTCCGGTCTCATCCCGGCGCTGAAAACGGGAAATATCGACCTCGTTCTTTCGTCCATGACTGCCACCGAGGAACGCGCGAAATCGATCCATTTCTCCACTCCCTACGCCTTCACCGGACTCGCATTGTTAGTCCGCAAGGACTCGACAATCCAATCCATCGACGATCTGAAAAAACCGGGCTGCGCGGTCACTGCGAAGGCCGCGACCACCGGCGAGACATGGGCGATCAAGAACCTGCCGGATGCAAAGCGGGTCGTGTTCGAGGATCAAACAGCCTGCGTCCTCGAGGTGGTGCAAGGCCGGGCAGATGCATTCATCTACGACCAGCTCAGCATTTATAAATACGCCGAGGAAAACAAGACGACCACACGCGGACTGCTCAAGCCATTCGTCGAAGAATCATGGGCGATCGGAATCGCGAAGGGCAACGACGCACTGCTCTCACAGGTCAACGGATTCCTCGAAGGCTTCCGCAAGCAAGGCGGCCTCAGCAAACTTGGTGAGCGCTATTTGAAGGATGAGAAAAAATTCCTCGAAGCGGCTGGAGTGCCTTTTATTCTCCGCTAAATGACGCGCCGCCAGCAACTCGGGAACGCCATATTCGCCATCGGACTGGTCGCACTTTTCGGCTGGCTCTGCTCTTCCGTGTTCACATTGTTAGGCACACAGACGGATTGGTCAAAGGCATGGGAATACCGCGAAACCCTGTGGCGAGGCTGGCTGGTGACCTTGCAAATTTCGTTTGCAGCGCTGGCAGGGAGCATTTTTTTCGGGCTGTTATTCATGCTCGGCCAGCGGTCGCCGTTAGTCGTGGTGCGTTGGACGTGCAGGGCGTTTTTAGAATTCGTCCGCGACACGCCGTTATTGGTGCATCTGCTGTTCGGCTATTTTGTGATCTTCGCGCCGTTGGTTTCACGACCGTTGGGGGAGCAGGGGTTCGATGATAAACTCATCATCGGTGTGCTACTTCTCTCCGTCTTCGAAGGGGCATATCTGGGCGAAATCTTGCGTGGTGGCGTGGAAAGTATTCCGAAGACGCAGTGGGAATCTGCGCGGGCAGTCGGCTTCAGCCCATTCCAAGTTTATCGCTACGTGATTTTCCCGCAGGCCTTGCGGCGGGTGCTGCCAGCCATGGCGGGGTTGTTCGTCTCGCTCATCAAGGATTCCTCACTCCTCAATGTCATCGGCGTGGCCGAGTATTTCTATAACACCAAGAATTTCATCTCCCGCTCCTATGCCGGACTCGAAGGCTACGTGCCACTGGCGCTGGGCTATCTGATTCTAACAATCCCTGTGGCATGGCTGTCGCACTGGCTAGAGAAACGCTTCCGTCATGAAACTTGAAGTCAATGGGCTGACGAAATCCTACGGTAAAACCCGTGCCGCAGACGGACTATCACTCACCGTCGAATCCGCGCGGGTGCTGGTCTTAATCGGCCCGTCCGGTGGTGGGAAAAGCACCCTGCTGCGGATGCTCGGTGGCCTCGAAACACCCGACTCTGGCACGGTGAAAATGAACAATCATCTGCTCCTAGCAGACCCCGCTGCACTCCAAGCTTATCGCCGCAAGAACGGCTTCCTCTTCCAACAGTTCAACCTCTTTCCCCACCTCACCGCTCGCCGGAACATCTCGCTGCCACTGGAAAAAGTCCACGGCCACCCACCCGCCAAGGCCGAGGAAATCGCGATGGCCGCGCTCGACCGCTTCGGCCTACTCGACCACGCCGACAAGCTTCCCGCCCAACTTTCCGGTGGCCAGCAACAACGCGTCGGCATCGCCCGCGCCGTCGCCCACCAGCCAGAAGTGCTTTTCCTCGACGAGCCGACCTCCGCACTCGACCCGGAAATGACCGCCGAAGTACTCGAGCTCATCCAAGAACTCGCCGTGGCCGGCCAAGACATCATTTTAAGCACCCACGAGATGGGATTTGCCCGCGCCGTGGCCGATCAAGTCGCCTTCGTCGCCGCCGGGAAAATCGAAGAATTCTCGCCACCCGCCGAGTTGTTCGGCGCACCGAAATCCGCGCTGTGCCAGCGTTTCCTCTCGCGAGTGATGCGGTATTGAACGGCGTGGCTACTTCGGCTTACAGATCTGCTCCACCTGCTGACGCGTCAGGCCCCATGCTTGGAACTGCGCGTCGTTGATCTCTTCGAGATCGATCCACAATTTCTTGATACCGATTTTTTGAAAAGCGGCCAACCTCGCCGCGGTCGAAGAGAGTCCGGACATAGCGGAGCGGTAGCCGCCCGAGAGGTCGGACTTATTTGCAAAGATGATTTCATTGAAGAAATGATCTTTCGCAGCAATGTCAGGCATGGCGTGGGCAATCCTAGAGATTCTGCCGCCGTTTACTTCATCATCAGAACGGGAAAGATCTAGAATCATCCTCTCCCGAGGCGCACCGGGTTCCGCGAGCTTGGCGGCAGCCCACACAGCCGCAGCTTCTGGGGTGCTGTTTTTTCCAACCCCTACGAGCAGCTTATTCCAGTCATTCGACCCAAATGAGCTACCTTTCGCCCACCAGGCTTGCGCGGCATCCGGGTCGACAGCAGCCCAAGATCCTAGGAGATTCATGGGAAGAACCGTAAAATGGTGCTCTGAATTGGCTTTGATTATGGCCTCAATTCCGTCAGCTGCTGCCCGGAAATCATAATCGTTAGAAAAATTTACGTTGATCCCTGCGTAGCCTTGTTTCCCAACCTGAAGCTTTGACAAAATAGCCAATAGTTGATGAGCACTTTCACCGCCCTTGTTCTCGGCCACGGTGATGTACACTTCCGAGCGAAATGTAGGATCTAGAGTAATTTGGTCCACATAAAGTTGGAGCGCACGATCGGGGTCCTCGACTGCCGCGACTTCGAGCAACTGATCTAACATGTAATTCCTCATGCCGTCGTTGGAACATTTTTGGGAAAACGACAGTGTTTCTTCGAAATTCTCTGTTGCCCAAGACTTGAGGATTTCAGACATCATGGAAGTGATTAGGGGGCTTGAACGTCCCGGCCCGACTTGTGACATCAGTGCATCCAGCGCCTTGCCCCGGTCAGCGGGAGCGAGCTGCTTCAGGAAGCTCTCACGTTCATCGGTGCTAAAAGTGGTGACCCGCTTGGCCAGCGTCTGCCATTTTTGGAAATGGTCGTTCACACCTGCCTGCTTCTTACGGTCTCTGGGATTTTTGAGAGCAATCTCATCTTTAGATCCCAAATTAGCCGCGGCGGGACGGCTGAAATAGCCGATCCACCCACCGAGCAGGTTCCCGCTGAAAAATAGAATTAATGCCCAGCGTCTTTTCATTGCTCTACCCGTGAATGAAAGTCCGAGCATCGTCAATCGGCGAAACCTCGACGAACATCGAGCTCCAACCACGAGGCTACAGAGCCCCAACCGTGAGGCTAGAGAGCTCCGACCGTGAGGCTAGAGAGCTCCGACCGTGGGGATGGAGAGCTCCGACCGTGAGGATGGAGGGGTGGATTACACTTTCATTTCTCCCGGGAATCGCTCGTGTGCCTCGCCTCTGATCCGCGCTACCCCTTGGTATCCCGCGCACTAGGGCGATTGGCTGGAGGGGCTAGGCGATGGGGCGAGCATGGAGGGGGAGTTTGATGGCTTGGCTTCCGCTATTTTGGTGGCTGGCAATGAGTGAGGGCAGGTTGGTTTTCTCGTCGAAGGGAATGAGGGCGAGAAGGGCGTTGCGGGCGTCGTAGCCGGGCATTTTGAGGCGACCACTTTGTTTTTCACGGACTTTGAGGCCGATGTTGGTGCGTTGGTTCGCGTTGCTAAATAAAGCTTGTCATCTTTCTCCCTACGGTGCTTTTTTTCGCGGCCTAGGAATTCAATCGATTCCTAGGTCTCTTCCCCTGTATGAATACCCTACCCTCGCCCGGTCTTAATTTTTCACGCCCCTCCTCTTGTCAAAATCTTCGGGAGGCCTCTCAGCTTCTGATCGCCACTTCTCTGTGTGGGACGGGCGCAATGATCCTGCTACCTGCCACGGCAGATGCCGCAATCGTCGCGACGCCCGGGATTTCCCCTGCGACTCCTCTGACAGTCCCTTATAACATCGATGGAGTTTACTTGAACGTGCTCAATGGCGCAGCCGGTTCGGTAAGCGCGGCCCCAGGCTGGGACATCAACCCTTATGGTAGTCAAAACTTGAGTTGGTTTAGCCAGTCCAATGTCACCGGCGGTTCCCTAGCCCGCTATTCAAGCACAGGCGCCACCACTGCCGGGAGCTTAGACTTAAGCACTCTCGTAGATGCTGCTACTACCTACACGAATCTAACGGCGGCTGTCACCTACGGCACAGCTCTAGGTGAATGGAAACTGAGCGCTCCCAACTATTTCGGATTCCAATTCTTCCATGAAGGCGATAACGCTGTCCACTACGGTTGGGGTATTTTGACGCTGGGGAGCGGTCCTTCAACCGGCACCCGCACCCTCACCAACGTCTATTACGAATCTCAACCCGGAGTGGGTATCCTTGTCGGAACCGTCCCGGAGCCGTCTTCCTCACTACTCGCCGCCGGTGCCGTCGGCATCGCACTGCTGCGCCGCCGTCGGGCAGCCGCCTGATTTCCCCCGATACCTTGCGATGAGGGACATGTTGACAGGAAACGCGTTACGTTTCGCTGTCAATCACCCGCCGCCGGATGATCCCGTATTTCGGGGCGAATAGCAGTGAGCCTAAAAATAACAGCGCTTGTACTAACACGATGCAAGCTCCGGGAGATCCGTCGATGTGATAGCTGATAAAAATACCAACCCAAGTGGAACTGACTGCCGCTGCCGTGGCAACGCCTAGCATCCGGTCGAACCGGTCAACCCAGAGGTGGGCGATGCTGCCCGGCGTGACTAACATCGCAACGACGAGGATGATTCCCACCGACTGAAGCGAGACGACGATGGCCAACGATAGCAACCCTAACAATAAATAGTTTAAAAACCGCTCCGGCAGCGCCATCACCCGAGCTTGTCCGGGATCGAAGCAAATCAGTAGTAAATCGCGGCGCAAGGCCAGCGTCACGATGAGCACCGCACCGCCGAGGCCTAGCGTTTCCCATACTTGCTGACGGGTGATGCCGAGGATATTTCCGACTAAAATATGGTCGAGGTGCATGTCCGAAGACGTCCGACTGAAGAGCACCAGCCCGATGGCAAACAAGCCGGTGAAGACCACACCCATCACCGTGTCTTCCTTGACCCGGCTGTTTTGTTTAATGAAGCCAGTGCCCACCGCACAGAATAAACCTGCGGCGAAGGCTCCGATCGCAAGCGGCAGCCCGGCGATATAGGCCAGCACGATGCCCGGCAGGACCGCATGGGAAATCGCATCCCCCATCAGTGACCAACCCTTTAAAATCAGAAAACACGAAAGCACTGCACACATCGCAGCGACCAGCGTCCCGACTAACAAGGCGTCACGCATGAAGGCGTATTGCAAGGGTTCAAAAAGTGCGTTCATCACTGGGATGCGGCGAGGCGTAAGCGGCGTTTAGCCGCGAGGATTCCGTGTTTCGGGGCGAAGACGAAGGCGGCAAGAAATACCAAAGTCTGTAAAGTCACGATGCAGCCACCGGTCGCACCGTCGAAAAAGTAACTCGCATAAGCACCGACCAAGGAGGTGGCCACACCCATGGCCGAGGCGAGCCAAAGCATTTTCCCGAATCGATCCGTTAGCAAATAGGCCGTCGCGCCGGGAGTGATCAGCATCGCCACCACCAAGCATGCCCCCACTGCTTGCAACGCTGCTACTGAGGTGGCGGCAAGTAACGACAGCAGCGTGAGATGCAGCCACCCCGCCCTGAGCCCGAGTGTGCGCGCTTGGTTCGGGTCGAAACAAAATAACATCAGATCCTTCCACTTCATCACTAACACCCCGACAGTCACCGCGCTGATGACGATGACCTGCTTGATGTCTGGATCTGAAATCCCAAGGATATTTCCTAGCAGTATCACCCGAAGATCCACCCGGGCCGGGAACAATGAAATCAATAGCAGACCCAGCGCAAAGTAGGCGGTGAAGACGATGCCGATGGTCGCATCCTCACGAATCCGGCTTTTCGCCCTGATAAAAGCCATCGTCCCCGCCGCTAACAAGCCAGCGACAAACGCCCCCAGTGCGAACGGCAGGCCGAGGATGTAGGCGATGGCCACCCCAGGAACCACCGCATGAGACAGCGCATCTCCCATCAGCGACCAGCCCTTGAGCGTGACAAATGAGGAGAGAAATCCACAGGTGCCGCCGATCAATGCACTGACCCAGATGGCGCGCAGCATGTAATCATACTGGAAAGGTGTGAGTAGCGTCTCGAGAAGTTCACTCATGTTCTTCCGACCGTTTTTTGAGTAATTCTTCGTGCTCTTGGCGGTCCTTGTATTCGAGATGGCCATCCTTGCCGAAAACCAGCGGGCGCTCGTCATCCGTCAGCACTCGGATCGCCCGGCCATCGTGATCTTGGATGGTGGAATGCTCGAACTGGAACTGCCGGAGCACCCCGCCGAACGCTGCGGATAGATTCTGCTCGGTGAAGACCTCACACGTCGGCCCGTAGGCCAGCACCGTGCGGTTGATCAACACCACTTGATCACAGAATTCCGGCACGCTTCCTAAGTTATGGGTCGAAACCAGAATGATCGATCCAGCGGCCCGTAGCTCGCGGAGGAGTTGGATAATGGCCTCCTCCGTTTTTACATCCACTCCAGTAAACGGCTCGTCTAGCAGGATCACTCGCCCGCCCTGAGCCAGTGCCCGGGCGAGGAAAACCCGCTTCTTCTGGCCGCCACTCAGCTCGCCGATCTGGCGGTCCTTGAGCTCCCACATCGAGACGCGGCGCAAGCTTTCCTCGACTTTCGCCTTGTCCACGGGTCGCGGGATTCTCAGGAAATTCATCGCACCGTAGCGGCCCATCATCGCCACATCCCAGACACTCACGGGAAATTGCCAATCGACCTCTTCCGCCTGCGGGACGTAGGCGACGAGATGCGCTTTCAAGGCACTGCGGACGGCTTGGCCATTGATTTCCACCCGCCCCGACTTCGGTTTGACGAAGCCCATGATGCTTTTAAAGAGCGTGGATTTACCGCTACCGTTCACGCCCACCAACGCGCAGATCGTGCCGCCTTCGAGTCGGAATGAGGCGTTGTGGAGTGCTAACAAACCGTTGGAATACGCAACCGAGACGTCATCCACGACGAGTCTTGGTAAATTCGTTAGTGAGCTCATGGCGGGTTGAGAAATCCTTTCATGATGGTGTCTGCGTTGGTTTCCAGCAGTTTCAAATAAGTCGGTGCTGGACCGGCGGCATCGGTCAGTGAGTCCACGAAAAGCACGCCACCGTAGCGGGCTCCGGTCTCCTTGGCCACTTGGCGGGCAGGCTTGTCGCTGACGGTGCTTTCAGAAAAAACGACTGGGATTTGGTGCGCACGGACTCCATCGATCACCGCCTTGACCTGTTGCGGCGTGCCTTGGGCATCGGCATTGATCGGCCAAAGGTAAAGCTGACGGAGATTGTAGTTCGCACAGAGGTAAGAAAACGCCCCTTCACTGCTGACGAGCCAGCGTTGTGCCTCGGGGATGGCTGCGAGTTTCGCCCTCACCGGTGCATCCAGCGCCCGGATCTTCGCGGTGTAGGCTGCGGCATTTTTTGAATAGATCTCCTCGTTGGCAGAGTCCATTTTGACTAACGCTTTACGGATATTTTCGACGTAGATCACTGCATTTGCCGGCGACATCCATGCATGGGGATTTGGCTTGCCCGTGTAAGGACCTTCGTTGATTCCCATCGGCGTCACGCCCTCGGTGAGGACGGCACTTGGCACGGCTTTGACATTGGTGAAAAATTTCTCAAACCAGAGTTCGAGGTTCATCCCGTTCCATAAGACGAGGTCCGCGCCTTGGGCTTTGACGATGTCCTTGGGCGTCGGTTCGTAGCCGTGAATCTCAGCGCCCGGCTTGGTGATGGACTCGACCTCCGCCGCATCCCCAGCGACCTCACGGGCCATGTCGGCGATGATGGTGAAACTGGTCACGACTCGTTTTTTACCAGACGACTTCTTCGCCGGGCCACCACAGCCGACGATGAGTGAGGCACTCAGACAAGTCCCTAGCAGTAATAGACTTCTTCGGGTCATGGAGACCCCACCGCCGAAATTCATGGAGATAGCCATGGCACATTTCATATTCGCTTCAATGTAGAATTTTAGATGAGGCTAAATTTTGAGTCAAAACTTCGTGCTGACGCCGAGGAATGGGGTGAAACCCGTGGCGGCATCCGTCAGGCCCAAGCGGATGCCGCCATCGAGCTGCCATGAAGGCGTCACCGCCCAAGTCATGCCGGTGTTGAAATATGCCTCCCAACTCGCGCCGGATTCCGCACTGAGGACGCTGACGAGTTCCAGAAAAACGCCGGTAGTTTCCGTGACGTCGTGGCTGGTCGTGGCAGAAGTCACGCCGACGAAATGGTAGCCGCTACCTTCATCATCCGCTTCCAGATCGCCCTCCGCCATCACGGCACAAGACCAGCCAGATGGACCTTCGAAGCCGAACGGAACGATCAAGCCACCCTCGAACTCACCATTCCCGAGATCGCCATTTGCCGTCGGCAGTTTCACAAACGGCATCAGCGCAAGCGCAGTAGGCCCGCCGTCGTTTCCCCACAGATTGCGCTTCAGGCGGATTTCCACATCGCCGAATCCTTCACCTCCATTGCGGACGTGCCGATAAAACGGCGTGACCACTTGCAGGTCAGTCGAGGCGTCGAGGCCGATTTTCGAGTTGAGTTCACTGATGGAAAACTCGCGGTCTCCGCCGTCGCGTGAGATGTTTGCCAGCTCCATTTCGAACTGGAAATGCCCGGCATCCACCGTGTGAGGGCTTTCCGTCGTGTCGGGTCGGTCGGTGCTCAAGGGCCGTAACTCGGCGGCGACGCCGGTGGTAATACCCGAACTTCCAACAATTAAACCCAGTAACTTTAGCTTCATGTCCCACAAAATTAGCCATGGCTAATTTTAGTAAGCAAGGCTAAATAATGGCTTTAATTCGTAGCTGCGAGACCCAGCAATCACCATCCACTCATCAAAAATTTTCTCGCACCCCACCTCACTCGTCGTCGATCTGGAGCCGCCGTGGGCTCTTGAGCGGGATGCCTTCCTCGATGTCGCCGAGATCGAGGCTATCCATTACATTTGTCCGACGACGGACGACGCCCGCCTCCGAAGAGGTCGCAGCGAAGCTTGGAAGCTCGGTGTGGTAGGGATCGTCACCGATGAGAACTGGCTCCTTCGGCCGGACGGGCACTGCATCCAGCGCGGGCAGATTGAGAATCCCCATCGCCGGATTCACCCCCTCACCCCCGGCCCCAGAGTGGACCGAACAGAATGGCAAGTTGAGCGTGCCCTTACGGAAATACTCACCGACCGCCGTCGAGCGCGAACGGATCGTCCCACTCGCCAAGTCCTCGACGTGTTCTTGGCAGAATTGGGTCGCCCGCTGGCCAGAAGTGGAACAAATCTCGACCTTTACCACATTCTCCGGCGTGGCCAGTGGCTCTCCGCCGAACGAGGGCGCGGCCGCATTCATCGTCGCCTGCCAGACCGGCATCGAGAGATCCCGGCTGAATGCACCGGAGTAGATCGACTCGCCATTTCCGAGTAAAAATCCGGTCCACACTCCGCAAGTGACCCGCTTATTATAGCCGACGAACCAAGTGTCCGCGAAGTCGTGGGTCGAGCCGCCTTTGCCCGCACCGCTGAAATTTTTCTCGACCATGCCCTCGAGCACTCCCTTGGCACTGCCCCGGTCGAGTGAGCCCGCCATCATGCTGTGGACCTGCCACGCCGTCGCATTGTCGATGACTTGGCGGGGAGTTGTGACCACACGCTGGCGACGGTAAACTACCCGGCCTGCGGAGTTTTCGATCCGGTCCAGATAGGCCAAGGCTTCCGGTCCTGACTGGCCACCCCGCGGGAAGACTGTCATCGCCATCACCGCTTGCTTCATCGAGACCTCCTCGAAGCCGACTGCGAGGCGCGGCAGCAGCTCGGCCTTCTGCATCGGTAGGCCGAAAGCGACGCTGGTATCCACTACCCGCTGCAGCCCAGCCAGCCCAGCGAACCGCACCGTGGCGGAGATTTTCGAATTTTCTAAAGCCCTACGCGCCGGGATGCTGCCCTCGTAAGTCGGCGAGGAAATTTCCATGCCCCACTCGCCCAAGATCCCCTCACGGCCACCGACCATCACTGCGCGATTATCCATCGGCTCATCTTCGACTAGGGTCGCCGGCGTCTGGCCACCACTGAATCCTGCAGCATAGATGTAAGGGAAAAACGCCGTGCCGAGCGGCCGCTTGCCCAGCTCGATGAAATCGTAGGGCACTTGCGCATAATCCCGCCCGCCGACGTGGGCCAGCACCTCGCCGGTGTCGTGATCCATCATGAGGACCGCCCCTTGGAGATACTCCGCCGGCTTCGAGCTATTTTTCCGGTAATCCTGATATTTCGGGTGAGCATACCCGGGGCGAGCCTCCGCTTTCGCAAGACTCTCCAGCAAGGCCTTCTGCGCGGCGTTTTGTGCCTCGGCGAGGATGGTGGTGTGGATCTTAAATTTCCCGGATGCTAGCGCATCCTCACCGAGTGCTTGGCCGACTGCCTCGGCGACCCGTTCGTAAAGATGCGAGGTCCCACGGCGGAGCGGTTGCGAATTCAAGCCCAACGGCTGCAGCTTACCACGAATGAGTTCTGAAGAGGAAATCATACCCTCGTCCCGCATCCGGCCTAGCACGTAGTTCCGGCCGTTGAGGTTGACCTGCGGGTTATTCAGTGGCGAACGGACGTTCGGATTCTTAATCAGCGTCACCAGCGAGGCGCACTCCGCAAGCGTCAACTCCAGCGGCTCCTTGCCGAAATAACCCAACGCAGCCGAGCGGATGCCGTAGAAACCACTGCCGAAGTAAATCCGGTTTAAATAGAAATCGAGAATCTGCCGTTTCGAGTAGCGATCCTCGATCCGCCGCGCAAGAAAGGCTTCCACCAGCTTTCGCTGGATCGACGTCTCTTTCCGGAGCACTGCTTCTTCCTTGAGATTATAAGCATTTCGAGCGAGCTGCTGGGTAATCGTGCTCGCCCCTTGATTCCCGCCCTTCGCATTTAAAATCACCGCCCGGACGATGCCGATGTAGTCCACGCCGTGGTGAGTTAGAAAACGCGAGTCTTCCCCTGCCCGCAGTGCTTGAATGAAAATTTCCGGCACCTTCTCGATCGAAATAACGCTGCGGTTCTGGACGAAAATCCGGCCGATTTCCTTACCATTTCGGTCGAGGATGATGCTCGGCTCCTCAAGCTCGTTGATGCGATCCAGATCATAGGTCGCCGCCCGGTTGCGGTATTCCTTAGTGTAACCCTTCACGAAAATCCAACCTGCCACCCCGCCAATCAAACTCAACAACACCAAGGCGAGCCAGAAGCCTTTGCGCTTGAAGAACCATGGGCGGGTGCCTTTCTTGCGAGTCGATCTTTGAATTTTAGCCATGCCTGATCCGGATTCACCACTGCCACTGCAAGCGGCAAAGCGACCCCATGACTATCTGAGCGCCGCGCCTCCCGCAACCCCTTCGTTGGCCACGGATTTACGCCGTGAAATCACCGAGCGTGGTCCCATGGGATTTGCCGATTTCATGGCCGCGGCACTCTACGCTCCGGGACTCGGCTACTATGCCAAAGGCACACGGCAAGTCGGACGCGGCGGGGATTTCTTCACCAGCGTCAGCGTGGGGCCGCTCTTCGGTGCCCTACTCGCCCGGCGGATACTTCGCGAGTGGCAGGAATCTGGAGCACCCGCGCGCTGGCGGATTATTGAGTGCGGCGCCCACGACGGCACCTTGGCACTCGACATTCTCAGCACGCTGGAGCAGCTCGCTGCTCCGGCATTTGCAGCAGTCGAATACGTCATTCCCGAGCCGCTCCCATCGCTCCAAGCCGCCCAGCGCCAGACACTTGCTGCATTTCACGGGAAAATGCGTTTCATCGCCGAGACCAGCGAGCTTGCCCACGATCCACTCCCGGGTGTCGCCTTCGGAAATGAATTGCTGGACGCCCTGCCGTTCCACCTTGTGGAGTGGAAAACTGGCGGCTGGCACGAATGTCGCGTCGCCGTTTCCGCGGATGGCGCATTCATCTGGCAGACTGATGCTGAAATCACCGACCCGCTCTTGCAAGCGGCCCTCATCCCGCTGGGCAGTGATTTCCCGGAAAACTACCGCACCGAAGTCCGCACGAATTTCCAAGAATTTCTCGCCCCATTCACCCGCAGCCTCAGCTCCGGTCTCCTCATTTGGCCCGACTACGGCTTCGCCCGGCCCGAGTATTATCTCCCAGAGCGCGCCACCGGCACCCTTCGCACTTTTTCCAAACACCGCGCCGCAGAAGATCCACTCACCACACCGGGCGAGATCGATATCACCGCGCACGTGGACTTCACCGCCGTCGCCGAGGCTGCCATCGCCCTCGGTTGTCAGCCACTTGTTTTCAAAAACCAAGGCACTTGGCTTACGGAAATTGCGCGCGAATGGCTACTCACACTTGAGGGAAATCCAGATCCCCAGACACTCCGCGAGTTCCAAACGCTCACCCACCCCGCCCACCTTGGCGGCAGTTTCCACGTTCTCGAACTCGCTTGGAACCAAGCCACTACAGAACTCTCACTTGCCAATCTCAACCGCCTCGCATTGAAGGCTTGCCCCGTGGCGGAGTCTCGGTAAGGTCGCGCCCGCAAGCCGGGATGGCGGAATTGGTAGACGCGCCAGATTTAGGTTCTGGTATCGAAAGGTGTGCAGGTTCGAGTCCTGTTCCCGGCACTTTTTACCTCATTGACTCATGAACGAACTCAAGGAAAAACTCACCGCCCTCGGTCTCAGCGAGGAAATGACTGACAAGGCCATCGCCACCGTCGCGGAATTCGCGAAGTCGAAAATCCCCGAGTCCTACCACTCGATGTTGGACGACGTCCTCGCCGGCAAGACCCCCGAGCTCGGCGGTGTCATCGGCAACCTTGGCGGTCTCTTCGGCGGCAAGTAAGCCTCAGCAGCACGTGGAGCATAGGAGATTCGAACTCCTGACCTCTTCATTGCGAACGAAGCGCTCTACCAACTGAGCTAATGCCCCTTCACGCGAGGTTGCATTGAGCTAAATGCCAGTTCGTCGCTCGGCACACTACCTCTAAATTTCCGGCAGCCGCCCGTAGATTTCTAGTCAAAACGTTCGATAAATTTAACAAAGTTTAACAATGTTTTGCCAAAGCAGCTTGATGCATCATCATTTCGCCCATGAAAATGGTTTCTTGGATTTTCGCGTCTTGCTGCTTCGCCCTCGCCCTGTCGAGCTGCGGCACCAGTAGCGGCGGCGGCAGTAGCTCGAATCCATCGGCGATGACCGGCCCATTCGACAGCCGTGGAAATTACGTGGAGGAATGGGCAGACAACCCGTCAAAATGGCGCAAGAGCGGCGGTGCGCCCTCTCCTCAAGAACGGAAGTCGGACGAGCTGCCACAAATCGCCAAGAACGATCAGCCACCACAGAACTCGGTGCCGCTTTCCACGGCAGTTTCCCCGAAGCCCTTCCCACCGTCCATTTCTCAGACCCAAGTGATTTCGAGACCGAAGCCGGTCATCAGTGCGCCTCAAGAAAAAATTGTTAAAACCACCAAACGCGTCGCCGAGAAATCTGAGGAAAAAGTAGTCGCTAGATCGAAGCCGAAGTCCAAAACCGTCGTAGCCAAGGCCAAGCCCAAAACCAAGCCGAAATCGACACGCTACATCGTCAAAAAGGGCGATTCGCTCTCCGCCATCGCCAACCGCACCGGAAGCTCCGTCTCGGCCATTAAGAGCGAAAATGGCATTTCGGGTGCGATCATCCGTCCTGGTCAGTCACTCGTCATTCCCAAGCGCTGAACGCCCAGCCCATCCGCTGGCCGCTGCATTTACGGCTTGCCATCCCCGGGGTCGAAAGTCTGCCGAGCGTCTTGAAACCGGCCCGGAGTCGTCCGGTAGTATTGGTAAAATTGGCGACTGAACGTGTGTATCGACATAAATCCTAAGTCTCGTGCCACCTCCTGCGGTCGCTTGCCACCTTCCAATTTCCTACGGGCCACGACCATCCGCTCCTGTTTCATCCAGCTCTTCGGCGGTAGCCCGATGTCCCTGAGAAACAACGTATGCAAATAGCGGCTACTGCACCCGAGCACTTTGCACACGTCCGCGACACGGTAGGCCTTGCGAAATGCAAGACGCTCAAGGCAGTGGTTCGTGCCGGAAATGGTATCAACGACACGCCACGTTTGATTTGACCGGATAACCCTCAAAAAATTTATCAACCTACGCGGAGTTGATCTGAGTTTCATGGCGTAATGCCCTACGGGTCAATCTCCCAATTTGGCACGCTTCGCTCAATTCTTCTGGACCCATCTGACCCGCCCAAATCAACACACGAAATCGGTCTCATTACCGCCACTTTAGAAACACGGTCTTTTTTAAAATAATTTGCCCGTCCCACCGAGGTCCAACGAACCGGGCGTTCTTTAGTCTCAAAACTCGAAGACCCCAGCGGATTTAAAATGATTTCCTGTTGATCCTAAACGGATTCGTGCCAAGTTCCGCCGCAGTCTTAAACATCTCTACAAACATGAAACACTGGATTTTCGCACTCACCGCATCGTGCCTCACCCTCCCTGCTTTCGCGGAGGAAAAGAAGATCGAACTCACTGGCAGTGACCAATTGCAGTATAGCACCAAGACCCTCGAAGTCGCTGCGGGGGACACCGTGGTCCTTAGTCTCAAACACATCGGTGCCCTGCCAAAGGTGGCGATGGGACATAACTTCGTGCTGTTGAAGGCTGACACTAAAATCCCAGAATTCGCGATGGCCGCAGCGAAGGCTGCGACGACCGATTACATCCCGGCGGACGAGGAGTCGAAAAAGGCGATCTTAGCTCACACTAAGTTGCTTGGCGGCGGTGAGTCAGACACGGTCACCTTTACTGCACCCGCCGAAGCTGGAACCTATCCTTACATCTGTAGCTTCCCAGGCCACTACGGCGTCATGCAGGGAGTGCTAACGGTGAAGGCCAAATAAGGCGTTCGCGCACCATTCTTATTCTGCGTCGGCCTGAGTGATTTGGGCCGACGTTTTTTATGCCCACTCACGGCTTTACCGAATAAGTAGGATCAATTTTGACGAAAGAAGGCGACTGGCCAGCGAGTGACCCGGTTACTTTTAAAACACCGGGGAGCGATGGTTTATCCTTGGCGCTGAACTCTGCGCGAGTGAGCACCATTTCATAACCACCAGCCGGACGAGAGATCACCGGTTGGGGCTTTTCAGATGAGATTTGGCCATCGGCCGAAAAGAAGTAGAGCTCTACGGGGGACGGACTTGGTTGACCGCGTGGCGTCACAATGAGCCTCACTTCCTCAGCGTCTTTCGCGGTGAGAAGCTCCACACTCCAAGCGTCAAGTGCGGCGGGGATTTCCGCCAGTGCCTTCGCGAAAACGCTGGCAGTGGTCGGGTCATTGATCGCTCGATCTGCCACCGGCAGCGTGATTTCTAATTTTTCCTTCCCGGGATAGCAACCCTTCGCACATGCCATCCAAGTGGCACCTACCTTGAGCGTGACGCTTGGCCCAGCCAGATCGGCGGGGGCTGTGATCTCGGTCACTAACATCACATCGCGTTCGTAGCCGTAGATCGAGTAGCTTGCCATGGTCGTCTTCTCCGGGTAGGGCCAGCGAATCGGGCCTGCGGTAAATCCCTTGGGAAGTTGCCAAGCGAGATCCGTCGCCACCCCGGCGATTCCTGGATTCTGCCAGTAGGTGTGATAACCGGCTTCGTGATGGATTTGAAACCCGAGTCGGAAAGTCCCACCACGGGCGATACTAGTCTGGTCCGAAATTAGCGAAACCTTGACTCCCACCAAGGGGGTTTTCTCCACATTTGCAAGCAGTGGGGCGGACATCAACATCATGGGAAGAAACGGTCGCATCGGGCTAAAAGCTCACGCGGCCTGCGGAGTTGTCAATCTGGACTTGCGACATCACAGCAGTCAGGCCAACCCTGCGGGCGATGTTTGCAGCCGTATTATTTGATTTCGACGGGGTGCTCGTGGACACCGAATGGGCGATCTATCAAGCATGGCTACGGACCTTCGATACCCACGGCCATGACCTACCGCTGGACGTCTATACCCGCTGCATCGGCTCGGATTTCGCGACATGGTCACCGAAGACCCATTTGGAAGATCTTTCGGGTTTAGCGTTCGACTGGCATGACCTTGACGCGCGGCGGCAGCAAGAAATTCTGCGGGATCTCAAGCATCAGGGACCCATGCTCGGAGTGGTCGAACTCCTC
Source organism: Luteolibacter sp. (assembly GCA_043766715.1). Taxonomy (GTDB): domain Bacteria; phylum Verrucomicrobiota; class Verrucomicrobiia; order Verrucomicrobiales; family Akkermansiaceae; genus Luteolibacter. The sequence goes on along the minus strand of JAYUHS010000001.1, from coordinate 36,828 downwards.
GATCAACTGGCGGCAAACGGAGTGCGGTGTGCCGTGGTTTCCAGCTCCTCACATGCGTGGGTGGACGGCTGGCTAGAGCGGCTGGCAATTTCTGATCGCTTCGAAACGGTGGTCTGTCGCGGGGATGCACCGCAGATCAAGCCCGCCCCGGATTTATATCAGGAAGCGGCGAAGCGACTGCAACTCGGGCCTGAACAGTGTCTCGTAATCGAGGATTCCCTCAACGGTGCGAAGGCAGCGAAAGCAGCCGGAATGCGGGTGTGGATCGTGCCGAACCGAGTGACCGCCGGACTCGACTTCGCGGTGGCGGATCGTGTTTTCTCTTCGCTGGAGGAAGTAGCCGTCGCTCTGAGGTAATCAAAAAGCGGTCCACCTCGACTTTTAATACCCCCTCGGGTGGCGCATGATGTGGCCTCGTCCTTGGCGAGTGGCGGTCTTCCAACGCGGGCCGGATTCGCCGCCGGGTCCACCGGTATCGAGCCGCAAACCGGCCACCGTCATGAAAACGTGGCCCTTCCGCGCATAGATCGTGATCCATTTTCCTTCACCTTTTTTACCGTAGCTGAAGAAATCTCCCGACGGGATACAGCCCTTGATGAGACCCGCTTCCCGCAAGACATACGAGACCGAGCCAGAGCAATCGTAGCCTGAGTCCGCCAGCCGAGCGTGCCCACCACCCCATTTGTAAGGCATTTGCTGTAAACGATTACCCGCAGCGATGGCACGCTTCACGGCGGCAGGCGCATTTCTCGGCGCATAGGCAATGCCGCCTTTCAACATCGCCGTCCGACCGCTCTGAAAGTGGTAGGAAACAGGCCGCTTCGCTTTTACTTGGCTGGCACAGGAAACAACCCCGCCAAACACTGGCAAGAGAGCAATGAGGAGGAGCATTAAATTTCTCACGCCCTTAAGTTTTAAAAAATATCAAGAAATGTAAATTATTTTATCCCACCGTTGCTGAGGTAGGAGACCACCTGCGCCAAGGCCCGCGAGCGGTGGCTGAGGGTGTTTTTGATTTCATCGCCCAATTCTGCGAAGGTTTGATCGTATCCTTCTGGGATGAATAGCGGGTCGTAGCCGAATCCTGCGACCCCTTGGAGCGAATCGATCAACCGCCCTTCAACCACGCCACTGAAGTGCGCGTGCTCTTGCCCACCCCGCGCGAGTACCATCGTACAACGAAATCGGGCCGTCCGCTCGACCTTGCCAGTCATTTCCAAGAGCAAACGGGCGTTATTTTTCAGATGATTTCCCTCCTCGCCACCGTAGCTGGAAGACCAGACTCCCGGTGCCCCAGCCAGCGCATCCACCTCGAGACCTGAGTCATCTGAAAGGACCCAGCCCTCGATCAGGCGGCTGATTCCTTCCGCCTTGAGCCTAGCATTTTCTAAAAAAGTCGTCCCGATCTCTTCGATTTCCGGAAAATCTGGAAACGCCGTCGCATTTAAAACCTCGAAACGATCACCGATCATCGCTCGGATTTCCGACGTTTTGTGCGCATTGCGAGTGGCGAGAATCAGGCGCGGTAGTAGTTCCATGGCACCTCGCTAAACGGTTCGCGCCGTTCTGGCGAAAATTTTTTGAATAATCCGACCTTCTGCGGCACTTATAAGGGAAATGAAAGCAATCACTTGGCTAGCATCCGTCACCGTGGGCGTCGCCGCTCTCACCTCCACCGTTTTCGCCAGCACTCCGGAAGGTTGGTCCACCGATCTCGAAAAAGCGTTCGAAAAGGCCAAGGCAGAGAAAAAATCCGTGCTGGTCGAGTTCACCGGCTCCGACTGGTGCCCGCCCTGCATTGCGATGCGGAAGAACGTCTTTTCCAAGAAGGAATTCGTCGAGGCCGCCTCGAAAAAATACATTCTCGTCGAGCTGGACTTCCCAAATGGCGACAAGGCGGTGAAGGAAAAGAACCAGCCCTACGCGGAGAAATACAAGATCGAGGGCTTCCCGACCGTGATTCTCTTCAATCCAGCAGGTAAGGAGTTCACTCGTTTCTACGCCTCCGAATTCCCAAAAACCGAAGATTTTCTCAAGCACATCGATAAGTCGCTTGAGAAAAAGGATCTCGATTGATCCCGCCCATCCTACTTTTTAAACCCCGCCCGGCTCCGAGTCGCGGCGGGTCTTTTTTTGCCTCTCTGTCAGCCCAGTTCCTACGGTTTACCCAGCTCGAACCCGGGGCCTCACCCTCTTTACTTCACTTTACAAAACTCGTCTTCGCACTCCGGCACTTCCATGTGATGCAGCTCCTCCCTCACTTTCTTGTCCTTGCTGCGGAAGAAAACCTTGCTCAAGGCATGGCGGTTCGCTGCCAAAACTCGGCAAGTGTGGATCGCAATCGGTAGCAACCCCGGCCCGCCCAGCCTACGCGCAACAGACTGATAATTTGCGCAACTGTAGAGGCACCAAACCCAAGCCTCGGCCCCACGTAAAATCTCGTTTTCACTCGTTCTCACCACCATTTCCCGAGCCGGGTCCAGCGTGGCCAAGCCCGGGAAAACTCGTTCCGCATGGGCGGCTTGGTAAGGTACAAACTCAATCTTGAATGCCCGTGGCTGACGGTTGATCCACTCATGGAAACTACAGCACATGCCACAGCGACCATCGTAATACACTTCGATTCCCTCAATCTGTTTCGGTAAGTTCATCGTTATTTCCTTTCTGTGTTTTCAGTATTTACTGAAAATTCGAGAACGGCAACAATATTTTATGGAATGAACCGGTCGTCATTCCTCGAACACAAGCGGCCGATGTAGCACTCGATGGTTGCTTTGGGCGAAATATCGATTTCTACCCCGGCACCTTGTCCAAGCTGAATGCGTCATGCACGGCGCGGGCGGCGTCTTCGATGCGCGGCTCGTCCACGGTGACGGCGATTTTAATTTCCGAGGTGGAAATCATACCGATGTTAATCCCAGCATCGCCGAGGGCCTTGAACATGGTGGCGGCGACTCCCGAGTGAGAACGCATGCCGATGCCGACGGCGGAAAGCTTGGCAATGCCGGCTTCCGTCTCGATCTTGGCACTTGGTGCAAGGCTGGCGAGCACCGGCTTAAGCGCGGCTTGAGCTTTTCCTAAGTCGCTGGAATGCATGGTGAACGAGTGGCGAGCGAAGCCGTCGTGCGCGATGTTGGACACGATCATGTCGAGGTTGATCTCGGCATCCCCCAACGCACCGAGGATGCGGCCGGACATGCCGGGCTCGTCGGGGATGCCGGTGATGGTGACACGCGCTTGCGAGCGCTCGATCGAGACGCCACGGATGACGACGTTTTCCATGTTGGGATGTTCTTCTAGCACGAGGGTTCCGGGATGATCGTTGAGTGAGGAGCGGACTTCGAAAACGACGCCGAATTTTTTGGCAAATTCAACGGAGCGAGATTGCATGACCTTGGAGCCCGAAGAGGCCATTTCAAGCATCTCGTCATAGGAAATTTCCGGCAGCTTACGGGCATTTTTCACAACTCGCGGGTCGCAAGTATAGACGCCGTCCACATCGGTGAGGATCTGGCAAACATCGGCCTTGAGCGCCGCGGCGACGGCGATGGCAGTGAGATCCGAGCCGCCGCGCCCGAGCGTGTGGATCATGCCTTCTAAGGTGACGCCTTGAAATCCAGCGACGACGAGTGATTTCCCCTCCTCCAAGAAACGCCGCATCAGCGTGGGGTCCATGTTGAGGATGCGGCCGCGAGTATGGGAGCCGGTGGTCTGGATGCCGGCTTGGCCACCAGTGATGGAGGCGGAATCCACGCCGAGTTCCTGTAAGGCCATGGAAACCAAGGCGATGGATTGCTGCTCGCCGGTTGCCAACAGCACGTCCAGCTCACGCTCAGAGGGGTTTTCGGAAATTTCGTGAGCCATTTTGATCAGTTGATCCGTCATTCCCGACATGGCGGAAACCACGGCGAGGACTTGATTTCCCTCGTCGCGCGTGCGCTTCATGCGCGCGGCGACATTGCGGATGCGATCAATGGTGCCGACGGACGTGCCGCCGTATTTTTGGACAATGAGGGCCATGGCTTGGAGCGGCTCAGAGTGAAGGAGAACTTGTCAAACTTGGCAAGAAATTGAAAAAACCGAGAAGGGTTCGTTTTATTTTACGGAATCTGACTTTTTCCGATGGGCGATTTTCCCCGAGGGAATTTTGGGTTGGTGTGGGGTGAAGACATGGAATAGAACTCCAGCCCCTGAGGGGAAATTATGGCGATACAAGGTGAAGAATTGGCTCTGGCTTGCGCGAAAGCGGCGGACGATATCAAAGCAGAAACCATCCGTGTGTGGGACATGCGCGGCATTTCGAACCTGACCGATTACATGGTAGTCTGCTCGGGCTCCTCAATGCCACAGCTCCGTGCGATCCTACGCGACGTAGCCGGCCAAGTGGAAGAACTCCACGGCGTGAAGCCTAACATGACCGAGGGAAAAGCGGACACCCGCTGGGTCGTCTTGGACTACATCGACGTCATGGTCCATGTGATGGACCAAGAGTTGCGTGAGTATTACAACCTCGAAGATTTGTGGAAAGACGCCAAGGAAGTGAATTGGCAAGGGGCGCAGGGAGACTAAGTGCCTCGGGAAATCAGGGAGCTTGGAATTTTTTCGGAATAGAAATCCGTTTTAACCGCTCCCATGACTGCCGATGAGTGAATTCGCCGAGTTAGTCGATGCCCATTACCAAGCGTTATTTCGCTTCGGGATGTCGCTGACTCGCAGTGTGGACCGCGCATCAGACCTCGTGCAGGAGACATTTTGCATCTGGGCCGCGAAAAACGAGCAACTCCGGGATCGCTCGAAGGCGAAAACTTGGCTCTTCACCACCCTGCATCGCGAGTTTCTTAATCAGCGCCGCCGGGCCTCGAAATTCTCCGACGAACCGCTAGATGAAGCCGCGCTTGAGGCATCCGTAAATCCTGACACTGACGCCGAGCGTCAAATGGACGGAAACCGCGCCATGGAATTGCTGGGTTCACTAGATGAGGCCTACCGCGCGCCGATCACGCTCTTCTACCTCCAACAACACAGCTACAAGGAAATCGCAGAAATCCTCGACCTCCCCATCGGCACCGTGATGTCACGCCTTTCACGCGGCAAGGAAATGCTACGCAAGCGGATGACCGCCGAGCCATCCAGTGCGCCAAAAAATATTCTTCAACTCGAACAAGGAGGAAATCAACACCGCCATGGATAAGGAGCAGGCACGTTTTATCCTCCGCAGTTTCCGCCCGGATGGCGCGGACGTGGGTGACCCTGACTTCGCGGAGGCCCTGAAATTCGCGATGGAAAACCGAGAACTCGGTGAGTGGCTGGCTCACGAACGCGCCTTCGATGCCGCTTTCGCTAATGCCCTCAGTTCCATCGATCTCCCGGAAAACCTCCGCACAGACATCATCGCTTGCCTCGCCGCTGAGCGGGGGGATTTCCCGCCGACCGAAGAATCCCAAGACGCCGCATGGATCGTGGCGCTGGCCTCGGTCCAGCCACCCGAATCCCTGCGCGAAGAGGTGCTCGCCGCGATGGAACGAACGGTGACTCACGAGAGAGTTGCGCCTCCGCTCTCCATCTTCCGACGGCTGGCGATTCCCCTCGCAGCAGCCGCAGGCATCGCGCTGGCATTTCTCGTCACCCGGCCCACCGCGCCCACTGCCGTGGCGAGAAATAGGACGGTCCCGATAGAGGTCGTGAAGGCCTCTTTCGTGAAAACTTACGAATCGCCTACCTTCGACCTTGAGGAAAAACGCGAGGACCCGAGGATGCTCGTCCAGCATCTCCAAGAGCGCGAACTACCCTGCCCAGGCTGTTTACCGCGAGGCCTGCGCGACGTGAAAGGCATCGGTTGCCGCGAATTGGAGGTCGATGGTAAACGCGGCTCGCTGATTTGTTTTAAAGTCGGAAACTGCGGTGTCGTTCACATCGTGATTTTCCGCCGCGAAGACGTGAGTGGTGATTTCCCGGAAGGGACTTTTCCCACCTTTGACCGTCAAGGCGACTGGGCCTCCGCTCGTTGGCAGGATGACCGAAATGTGTTCATCATGATGAGCAACACCCAAGGCGACAAGCTGCCTGAGTTGTTCTGATGGCTTACCCCCACTCGGCAGAGAAACGACCCCGGAAATCGTCAGTCGCGATGTGATGGGCGTTTTTACGCAAGCCGTTAGTCACTTCCTGTATCGCTGGCGACTTCCTCCAATGATTTCACCAGTGCTTCGAACACCCCTGGTTCCAGTGCCCGGTTCGGCGAACCCGTAAGACAACTGCTGAACCACTTGCCTAGCAGCGCCTTCCTCGCAGGGGAAAAGTCACGGGTAAATCCAGTTTCTCCGCCGTCCAAGAGCTCCGCATCCCGGCGGCCATGAGCGCGGGCGAGAATACGCCGGTAGCGAGTGAGCACCCCGTCTAGAAGTATCCACGGGAAATTAGGGTTCTTCGGCGGCCCCATGGTCAACGATTTCCCCTCTCCCATTCCAAACTTGACGCCACCCGTTAGCGAAATCCGCAGGTCAGGCAGGCTGCCGCCCTTGAACCACGCCGCTCCACCGCCGGTGAGCGCACCTAGCGCCGCTCCGATCCCGTGCGAAAGCCCTCCCGTCATTAGGTCAAAGGCAAGCCCCGCCGATCCACCGACCACCGCCGATAGAGCCGCAAGCTGGGTGCGACCCAGTCCCCACTTGGTCCATGTCTCAGCACTCTCTAGGTCGATGCCTCGGAACGCTTCTGGATCGCTGTTCACCCGCAGAAGATGATGGCGATGAATTTTCAGAAGCTGCTTAAAACAAGTTAGTTCGATCTCTGCCAGTTGGCTAAAATACTTCTTGGAAAGCTCCTCTGCCTTTTTGGCCCGGCGCGATGGCACCAGAAGATCGCGCTCTTCAAGGGTGGCGCTCACCCGCAGGCCGAGCGCCGTTTCTAAAAAGCCGATCACCGCCTCCGCCGCCTCCTCTCGCCGGCGCTGCCACTCGCCCTCGACGAGCCGGATCGTCTCCTCCAACTGCGGGCGATGGTTTTCTTCAATTTCTAGCAACGACTTCAGCAATCTCAAGCGTTCGCCATAGCGCGCATGGTGAGCATCGAAGGTCCGGACGAGATTAAAAGCGCCCCCAAGCCGAGTCTTCCAAGCATCCTCATCGGTGCCGGAACCGGCAGAGTGACGATTCAGCAGGGCGAGGCGAGGCCTGCCTGTCCAGCGAAGAATCTCCATTTCCGCGAGGAAACCATCGCGCAGAGGTTTCGCCGGATCGACGATGTAGAGGATACCCGCTCCATCGAGCAGGGGTTGCAGCAGCCGTTTTTCATCGCCGAATTCCTCGCCCGCTTCCGTGGCAAATTTCCGCAACGTCTCCAGCCCAGGCGTACCCTCTCCGTGGAGGAGCTGGATGGCACGCATCGCCTCCACTGGCCGCGAGAACCCCGGAGTATCGATGAACTTCACACACTCACGGTCGCCGAAAACCACCCGGTGCTGCTGACACCGCGTGGTCTCGCCCGGAGTCGAGCTCACGCGCACCAGCTCGTTGTCATCGATTTCCAACAGCGTCGCCAGCACCGCGGATTTCCCCATATTCACCCGCCCGACGACGGCGAAAGTGGGAACCATTTGCTGGGCCGGGATGCTCATTCCTCAACTTTAATCGCATTCCGGTTTTCGATGATGATCACCGGACGATTATTGATTTTTTCCGCCTGAACCTTACCCGAAAGGCTTACTTTCTTACCGATGATTGGCATCAAGCTCGATTCAGTTAGGTCTGAGGTGGCATCCTTGACGCGAATTGCCCCGCAGGTGTCCGAGGTCTTGGGATTTTTTGAAAATTGGAGATACATCGTCTTCCTAGAGGACGAGTAGCCGATCCCCATCAGAATTCCTTGCACCGTGACTTGATGACCGTCTTGCGCGAGCAACAGATCATGCTCAAGTGGGTTGAAAAGACCGTTATGTTCCGCAATTTTGGTCTTTAGCTCGTTCGCTTTCAATTCCTCATTCGCCGCAGTTTGCTGGGCTAACACGGTCATTTCCACCAGTTTGCGGTTCACTTCTTCCACGCTGTTCGCCCGTTCTCGTGGAATAGGTGCCGGTCTCTCGGGCGGGAGCAGAAGTTCCGCGTCTCGCTTTTGCGGCACACTTACCAACGAGGCTGGATCTTTGGATGCAGTAGAATCCAAGACGAGTGACGCGTCAGCCTCGGCCTTTTCAAACGTAGCATCACGCCTTTCTACCAGAAACCAGCCACCGAGTCCGACGGCAATCAGGGCAGAGCCAGCGGCTGCCACCAGCGGAAATTTCGAGGACTTTTTCTTCTTCTGATTCACCATCACCGGGCGCGCGGCTTGGTGGACCAGATGCTTGGTGGGAGCCGGGGCCTTCACCCCAAGAAAGGTAACCAGCATTTCCTGCGCTTCTTGAAAACCTGTCGTCGCAGCCGCATTGCGCAGCCATTTTAACCAGCCACCCAGTCCCTCCCCCGCCTGATCAGGCGCTGTCTTTCCACACCAGCTCATGACCTTCTCGGTCAGCGTGATGATCGAAACAAGACTAGGATGACGGTCGTTTTTTCCTAATAAGCGCAGCGGAGCGACCCAAAACGTGGCGCCGCGGCCGCTCCCTTCCGCTCCGATGACGATGGCTTGAGGGTCCGTTTCCACCCACACCGCCTCTTCCTCAAGGACTTGGGATAGAAATTGGCAGGCTCCCAAGGCTTGGAGTAATAGATGGCTAGCTTCGACCAATGTGAGTGGCCTACGGTCCAGCAATACCTGAAGCCGCATTCCCTCTACCCACTCGGTCGCGATGAATGGCATCCCGTCGATGGCATCACAGCCGCCACAAATGACAGAACGTAAAGTAGGATGGCTCACCCCCGCGAAACGATTCACTGCGATCTCGTAAGCAATTTTTTCCTCTGCATTCAGACCTCCTCCTTTGCCTCCGAAAGGAAAAAACCGGCGCAGCGCGACCTGCTGATCCGTTTTCGTATCGATTGCACGGAAAACGACCCCAGAATTGTCTTGGACGACAAGATCCTCGATTTGAAAGCGCTGGGTCACGAGGGATTTCCTATCACAGTCTCGTTAGTCGTCCAAGCAGGGATGCGGATCCGCGAAATTTTCATTCTGGGAGGGGTGAAAAAGTGATTTCTGAAAAACGCTGAGGCTGATGAAAGTCCGGATCGCCATCCCCAAGATCGGAAGCACTGATGAATTTCTGCTCTGGAGATTCAAGAATCATCGCCACATTCATCCGGGACACCGCTCCGAAATTTAACCGGGCCCGCAGCAGGTCGAGGGGTATGGCCATGGCTGCAACCCACGAACCATCAGGTGCTAAGTCCGAAAAAGTCGCTATTTCCGGCATCGCGATTTCAATTTTCTCGGCTCGCACCCTAGCCGCGGTGAATTCGCAGGTCCACCAAGCACCGTTTGGCGCGAGATTAAACTCGAAATAACGACCACTCGACGGGTCGGAGACAAATAACTCAGCAACATCGTATTTCCACAACTCGTTCTGGAACAACCCGGGCCGGGCTTGGGGGTGGTTCGATGCAGGTTGCCGGTGGTTGGCAAGGAACCAGAGACAACGGGTGTCCATGACCACCGCATATGCCGCTGGCATCTTCAGCGCTTGTCCCCCGAGATCTCGCGCTAACCCAAACAATGGGACGTCCAAAGCACCCCAGACCAGCGGGAGTGGACTGGTGAAAATCGTCATGGCGGTGACACTGCGAGAAGCAAGAAGCGCATGTCGAGACAAGAGATACGACAAAGTTCAAAGAATTAACAAAAATTTATTCGCTATTTAGTAAAAGTTTTGGTGACTTTTTTTGAAGATTAACTAATTCCATGGCCCGCAACCGCTCAGGATTTTACAACACCATTGAGTATATTGGCCTTCGCCCGCAAAAACCAAAAAAGCGTAACTTTTTCGGTGGCTGGGTGATCATCGCCATCGCCTTAGGTGTTGGTTCTTGGTTTGCACGTCCCTTGATTCCATTCTTGAAAGCAACTCAGGTCGGCGCATCCGTGGAACAGGCAGATTTACTGATTTCATCACTCAGGGAGTCTAAGAACTTCGGGGATGGCTTGGCCGCTTCAGCTCTTGCGCACTCGGGAGACATCATCAGTTATGATCGGGCTTACTATAAAATCGGCTATCCCAACGGGGATGTTGCGCCGACGAAGGGTATGGCAGCAGATGTGATCGTCCGTGCTTACCGAGGAATGAATATGGACCTCCAAGTGCTAGTCCACGAAGACATGGCTGAAAATTTCCGCCTCTACCCTCAGCTTTGGGACGCCACCGGGTCGGACACAAACATCGACCACCGCCGCGTCGAGAATCTCCAGAAGTTTTTCGAGCGAAACGGCGAAACACTCCCACCAAGCCGAAATGTTTCTGACTACAAGCCGGGCGATATCGTTGTCTGGTCGCTAGCAAACGCGGAAATGCACATCGGTATCGTGGTGCCTAGCCCGAGTAGCCGAGTGGGCGAGGTCTGGGTGGTCCATAATATGGGCGCAGGCATGAAATGGGAAAATGTCCTGTTTGATTATAGTATCCAGCGCCACTTCCGCTTCCCTTCTGGAATAGAGAAGTAAAAATTTCACGGGCGTCTTTGCAGAGATGGGAAGCCGAGCGAACATCAGGTCTTCTCAAGAATCGCTTCTCGTTCCAACTTTTCGAGCCAGATCACCAGCATTGCGAGGTCTGCTGGGGTGATACCTGGGATTCGTCCCGCTTGGCCAAGCGTAGCAGGCCGAATCTCTGCAAACCGGATTTGGGCTTCTTTTTTCAAACCGCGAATCGTGTCGTAGTTGAGTTCGATAGGAAGACGACGACCTTCTTGGCGAGCCATGCGATCAATCTGGCACTGCTGGCGGCTCAAATGTCCTTCATACTTGAAATTTGTTTCGATGAGCGGCCAAAGCTCCTTGTTGAACTCATTCATTAAGGGCGCGGGCAGGTTTTCCCAAGAATTTTCGCTGCGTCTGAACCACTGATCTAACTTCACACCTTCATGAACAGCTTGGCGGACCCAACGATCGGCTTTTTCGAGATCCACGAGTTTTTCCTCCACTCGGCGGACACGCTCACCACTGGTAAGGCCGATCTCAGCAGCTCTCGGTGTAAGGCGAATGTCTGCGTTATCTTGGCGCAGCAATAGCCGATATTCCGCACGGCTTGTGAACATCCGGTAAGGCTCCGTGCAGCCTCGAGTGACAAGGTCATCAACCATGACACCCAGATAGGCCTCGTCACGGCCTAGAATAAACTCAGGCTTACCAAGAGCCTTGAGCGCCGCGTTAGTTCCGGCAAGCAGCCCCTGCCCTGCCGCTTCTTCGTAGCCGGATGTGCCATTAATCTGACCCGCAAAATAAAGACCCCCGATCTTTTTAGTTTCTAAAGTCGGTAGGAGTTGAGTCGGCGGGCAATAATCATATTCCACGGCGTAACCGGGCCGTAAAATTTCACATTTCTCTAAACCCTCGATCGAACGGAGGAAATCAAGCTGCACATCGTAAGGTAAGGAGGTAGAAACGCCATTCACGTAGTATTCCAACGTGTGACGACCTTCAGGCTCGAGAAATACTTGATGGCGGTCCTTCTCCGCAAACCGAACCACCTTATCCTCAATGGACGGGCAATAGCGCGGCCCGATTCCCTCAATCACACCGCAATACATGGGAGATTGATGAAGATTTTTCGCAATAATTTCGTGCGTTCGTGGATTCGTGTAAGTAATCCAGCACGGCATTTGTTCCACGTGGAACATCGGATCACCCCATGGATTTAGAGTGAAGAGATCATTCGGACCTTTTTTCAGGGTATCTGCCATAAAGCTGAATTTCGGCGTCGGTGAGTCACCATCTTGACGTTCACATCGAGAGAAATCGATCGATCGTGCATTGAGGCGGCAAGGAGTACCGGTTTTAAAGCGTTCAACCTCGAAACCCAGACGCTTCAAGGATTCGGAGACGTGTGAGGTTGCATCGCCCATTCTCCCACCTTTTTCATTACGGAGGCCCACATGCATTAGCCCACCCATGAACGTGCCAGCGCTAAGAATTACCGATTTTCCGCAAATCTCCATACCCAACGAGGTAATGACGCCTACGATGTGATCACCCTCGACTAGTATCTCGGAAACATTTCCTTGGTGGATCTCGATACCCGCCGCAACTTCTAACTCACGCTTGATCCTGAATTGATACGCCTTTTTATCGCACTGCGCACGGGGCGCTCGGACGGAAGGGCCTTTTGATGCGTTCAGCATCCGCCATTGGATTCCGGTGGCATCGGTATTCAACCCCATAATGCCGCCGAGCGCATCAATCTCACGGACCATGTGCCCCTTTGCGAGACCGCCGATCGCTGGGTTACAAGACATCTGCCCAATCGTGTCCAGATTTTGGGTGAGAATGGCGACCTCTGCACCAAGTCTCGCCGCAGCAAGCGCGGCCTCCACACCAGCATGACCAGCACCGATCACAACCACATCGTAGTTCTTTGGGTAACGAAACATTTGTTTTTTAAGGTATTCTAGTTCGGTTCCGTGCTCAAGCTCGTAAACTGTGATGTTCCACGTGGAACATTATGGTGAAAGTGATCGAATAAACATCACGACTTTAGAAGAACAAATTTAGTTTGAAAGATGGTAGAAAAACCTTTTCTAAATCCCGATTTTGACCTAGCCGCGCTCAAAAAAATCGATGATTCTCACGGGGTGATGAATCGCTACCTGCCACTCGCTCTCATCGTAGGACTACTCATCGCGTTTCGCGTATTGGGAGGTGTTCTACCGGATACACAGCCGAACTTTCAACCAGTGACGGCATTATTCTTTTGTGGTGCTTTACTAGCCAAAGGGTGGCGTGGGTTTGCGATCCCTTTCGGCATCTGGGCCGTAACCTATCCTTTCGCCCAAGGACCTATCGGAGATTCAGCAGTTTTTATCACCACGCTGATCGCTCTCACCATCACTTTTTTTCTCGGAAAGGCTTTCGCTCGCTGTGGCATCCCATCGCTACTATTCGGCTCCATCGCCGCTGCTGTATTGTTTCATTTGATCACCAACAGTGCAGCATGGATCGGTGATCCATTGTATGAAAAATCGATGGTTGGATTATGGCAGTCTTTGTGGACAGGGCCACCAGGTTCTCCACTTCCTTCTTGGGTCTTCCTGCGCAATCTTGCCGCAGCTAACCTGCTCTTTACTGGAATCTTTGCAGGAGCTCAGCTTCGCTTACCAAAACGCGCCCTCGACGTCGGTCCGTCGGTTTTCGCCAAATAAACGTCCAACACTCTTTTGAATTTTTTCCCTGCCAATCATGAACAGCGCTAGTTCCACTCCACTTGATTTCGCCAGCTCCCCCATCAATCAGGCTCTCACTCCCCAGCGTAAGGTCGAGCTCTACACGCAGATGGTTCGAATCCGGAGATTCGAACAAGCTGCACTGAAATATTATAATGGCGGCAAGATGTCGGGCTTTCTTCACCTGTACATCGGCCAAGAATCTGTCGCTGTCGGTACTATTTCACTTGGAGGTGAACACGATCACTTCATAACCGCCTATCGGGATCACGGCCACGCGCTGGCCGTCGGTATGGGCATGAACGAATGCATGGCGGAAATGTATGGCAAGCAAACCGGTTGCTCGAAGGGCAAGGGCGGATCCATGCACTTTTTCGCACCAGATAAGAATTTCTGGGGGGGCCACGGCATTGTAGCCGGACAGACACCTCTTGGCCTTGGACTCGCTTATGGACTCAAATATCTGGGTCGCGAAGGTTGCTGCTTATGTTATTTGGGAGATGGTGCCGTCAATCAAGGGGCCTTTCACGAGTCGTTGAATATTGCGTCACTTTTTGGAATTCCAGTGGTGTATATCATCGAAAATAACGGCTACTCCATGGGCACTTCCCAAGAAAGATCGTCGGCCTACAATGGCTGCCTTGCCCAACGCGCTGAAGCTTATGCCATCGAATGGGATGTCGTGGACGGATCAGACATTTACGAGGTCCGTGCTAAGGCCCACATCGCCATGGAGCGAGCCCGCAAGGAACACAAACCAACGGTGCTCGAAATCGATACTTACCGCTATTATGGTCACAGCGTCGCCGATGCAAATCACAAAAAATACCGTACTCCTGAGGAAATCGAGGATTATAAAACCAACCATGACCCGATCATGGTCTTCGAGCGCAAGCTCCTAGCAGAGGAGGTTCTCAACGAAGAACTCGTGAAATACATTAACGATTCGGCGAAAAACGAAGCTGCAGCTTCCGCTAAATTTGCTGATGAATCCCCTGCCCCAACGATTGCAGATATCAGTAGCGATGTGTATTGGGAAACCGACAACAATACCCCGGCCTCACAAATTGGTCATCATTTCTTCAACGACTGAATCCAATTTTCCCTTTTATATCCTCCGCAATCCAATTCCAAACATTTTCCATGTCACGCATTCTTACCTACCGTGAAGCCCTCCGCGAAGGCCTCGATGAAGAACTCGCCCGCGATCCGAACGTTGTTATCATGGGCGAGGAGGTCGCCCAATACAACGGAGCCTATAAAGTTACCCAAGGACTATGGGAGAAATGGGGTGATAAACGCATCGTCGATACCCCGATTTCCGAAGCGGGCTTCATCGGCATGGGGATTGGCGCATCGATGCTTGGCGTCCGTCCCGTGATGGAACTGATGTTTTGGTCATTCCACTCGGTAGCCTTCGACCAGCTCGTTAGTAATGCCGCCTGTGTCCGATACATGTCAGGCGGACTTTGCAATTGTCCAATTGTCGTCCGTGGTCCTGCAAACGGTGGGACTGGCGTGGGCGCAACCCATTCTCACGTACCAGAGGGTCTTTTTGCAGCTTTTCCTGGCCTCAAAGTTTGTGCTCCAGCAACTCCGGCTGATGCGAAAGGTCTGATTAAGGCATCCATCCGCGATAACGACCCAGTCTATTTCATGGAAAATACCTTGCTCTATGGAAATACGGGTGAAGTCCCTGATCCCGCAGAAGGAGATTTCGTTATCCCGCTGGGAGTGGCGGACATCAAACGCGAGGGGACGGACGTTTCGCTAATTGCTCATGGTCGTTCAGTGATCCATTCGCTTGCTGCTGCAGAAATTCTTCAATCATCACACGGTATCAACGCGGAAGTTCTCGATCTCCGTTCTATTCGCCCGCTTGATATCGACGCGATTCTAAAAACCGTCAGGAAAACCAACCGCGTAGTATTAGTGGACGAGTCAAAACCCTTCGGTGGAGTATCGGCGATGGTCGCCATGATGATTCAAGAGCACGCGTTCGATGATCTGGATGCTCCCATCAAGCGAGTTTGTTCAATTGATGCCCCCTCGATTTATTCGCCACATATTGAGCATGAGCAACTACCCAATCCACGTCGTATTGTCGAAAAAGTCCTAACCCTCCGCTAAAAATTAGATCGAGGATGACCGAGACGAAGAAGATCGGGCTACAGCTGTAGTGAAGATCTCAATTGCTTTTTCGTTGCCAAATTATCGGTAATTCCTAAAGTTCCAAGCATGTTATCACGTTTAGCAATCTTCCTCACTGCCGGAGTTATAATTCTTAACCTCTCGTCTTGCTGTTGCATGTAAGATTACTCTCAAATTTTATTCCCTTTCTTGAAAATATCCTACCTTATGAAAAACGTCATTTTTCTCGCTTCCCTCGTGGCAGTATCACTCGGCTTTTCCTCATGCTGTTCAATGTTTGGATACACGAACCAGTTTGCTGGCTATCGCACTGAAACACGCCAAGTAAAAACTTGCTACTACGATACCGTGACCAAGGAGGTCCGAGTGGGCGATGGCAAGGATGGCATGACACAAACCGTTGAAGAACGAGTGCCGCGTTATAAGACCGTTACCAAACGAGTAGGAATCAAACGCTCTGCTTGCGTCCGTCATTATTGCCCAAAAAAGGACGCGTGTGGCACCACCTCCGAGCAGACACGACAAATGGCAAGTGCGCAGGGTTCCGTTGGAAGCCCTAATCTTGGACTGATTCCAACAATGAAACCAATTGCCCCTTGAGCTGACTGATCCAATTTCATCGACGAGCGCGGAGAAGATCTAAACTTCCCCGCGCTTTTTTGTTCCCAAATTCTATTGCTTGAAACGCTCGAATGCGCCTCATATTTCCTAAGCATTCACACAACTTCAATTTATCCAAATACCATGTCAGTGAACATCGAAATGCCAAAACTATCGGACACCATGACCGAGGGAACTTTAATCAAATGGCACAAGAAGGTCGGCGATGCCGTCGAAATTGGTGACATCCTCGCAGAGGTCGAGACCGATAAGGCTACCATGGAAATGGAGGCGTTCGACGATGGAATCATCACCGAAATTTTAGTTCAAGAAGGCGAAAAGGCTGTCATCGGTGGACTCATAGCGGTTTTGAACGGAAATTCTGAGCAATCACTCGCGCAACCCGTTGCAAGTCAAACGACCATCGAGTCAGTAGCTCACGTCACCACACTTAACGCTCAAGCACCTACAGAATCTGTCACTGAAATTCCTACGAACCGAGTTAAGGCTTCTCCACTTGCTCGTAAAGTAGCTGCTGAAACAGGTCTCGAACTTTCTACCGTAACCGGAACGGGCCCAGCTGGTCGCATTGTGAAAGGTGATGTCTTGTTATTGACTCAGCAGCCCCATAAGATCTCGTCGGTTTCACAAGAAGCATCAGCCGCAGCTTCACTCGCTGCCTCCATCAAAGCGAAATCTGCGGTTTCGGTAGTTCAACCATCTCTAAAGCAAGTTCCTTCATCACCCCCTGTTGCAATCCTTCCTGCGACGAAAGAGGGCGATGAACGGGTCGAACTGTCTTCGATGCGGAAGATCATCGCATCACGCTTACTCATATCAAAAACCACCATTCCCCATTTTTACCTGCACATCGAAGTTGATGCAGCGCCATTAATGGCAATACGCGCCCAGATAAACGCTCAAGCAGAAAAAACTCACGGTAATAAATATTCCGTTAACGATTTTATCATCAAAGCAATGATCAATGCCGCACAGACAATTCCGACAGTGAATTCATCTTTCGCAGGAGACCACATCGTAAAATTTAAGCAAATCGGCCTCTCCGTAGCCATCGCTGTGGACGATGGCTTAGTGACTCCAGTCATCAAACAAGCTGAGTCAAAATCTCTGCTGGAAATTTCACGAACGGTGAAAGATTTTGCGAGCCGCGCACGGGAGAAGAAATTAAAACCTGATGAGTTCGACGGTGGCACAATCACCATTTCAAACCTAGGAGCTTGGGGAATCGAGTCGTTCGATGCAATCATCAACCCACCTCAAGCCGCAATTCTCTCGATAGGCGCAGCACTCGAAAAACCTGTTGTTAAGGACGGACAGCTCATTCCGGGCCTACGCATGAATTTAGGACTTTCCTGCGACCACAGGGTGATCGACGGAGCAATAGGAGCATCTTTCTTAGCTGAGATCAAAAAACTCATCGAGCAACCAGCATTGATGCTTCTCTGAGATCAATACACTCACCCTTTGGAGAATGTTCATTGAATGCCTATTCATGGATCATCTTTTCACTGAGGTCAGCTACTCCGAGCTTGATTATTTCTTGTTTTTTGAAGCTATAAGATCTTCTTCTTAATAGTGGGAATAAAGACAAATTCCGAATGTTCCTCAAGAAGATTAAGCCTGTTCCACGAATTAAATAAGTTGGTTAATTAGCTGCGTAGATGACAAATAACTTTCATTTATCGTCTAGACGACAAAGTTCTGCTGAGTTATTCCAAAGTTATCACCACACTGTGCGTTGGTTGTTGTAATGTTTGTCCGGTGATAGCTGAATGGATGGATGTTGCAATCATCCAACGAGCAGCTTTAGTGTTGCCGCAAGCATTAAGAGTGATCACGGCTCGCTGGCTCCAAATGATTTACACCTAGAACCTATGAAGATTACCAATAATAATTTTTCGAACGAAGAGATTGTCCTCGACTTTCACGAATATGAAAGTTGTTCGTTTACCAATTGTCGATTTGTCGTGTTGGGCTATGGAGCATTTGCTTTAAATCAATGCGAAGTGGTCAATAGCGAATTTACCTTCGCAGGTCCGGCAGCTAGCACGATTCAAACGATGAGCACAATTTACAATAACATTGGCGAACAAGGGAAGGCTCTTGTCGAAGCCACGTTTGAGAGTATTCGAAATGGTACCGTTACAAAGTGAATTTAGAATCAATCCTTATTTTCGTTGTCTTAGAAGGTGTTTGATTTGAATACGAGGTGGTGTTCTAAATCGAAAAAATTGGATCGGCTTGTCGAAATATTCAACTGAGTTAAATTTAAATATCTTCAACTTTTATGGCTCTTATTTCGAATGCATTTCAAATAATAATTCTTATTATTGCTGTTGTGATGAGTTTCAACCTCATCATTTTTGTTCACGAACTCGGTCATTTTTTGGCAGCAAAATGGCGTGGTTTAAAGATTGAACGCTTTCAAATCTGGTTTGGAAGTCCGATCTGGAAAAAACAAATCAATGGAGTGCAATACGGGCTGGGTTGGATCCCAGCTGGTGGATTTGTTGCACTACCACAAATGGCACCGATGGAAGCAATTGAAGGAAGTAACCACGAATCAAAGTCACTGCCACCTATCACACCACTCGATAAAATTATCGTCGCTTTCGCAGGTCCGCTTTTCTCTTTGATGCTTGCGTTACTCGCGGGAGTCGTAGTCTGGGGTGTGGGTAAACCAGCGGATTTTATACCAACTACGCAAGTTGGATTTTTGCTGCCTGGTAGTCCCGCACAAAAAGCAGGACTGCTCATCGGTGATAGAATAACCGCAATTAACGGGGAGAAAGTAAATGGTTTCGCAGGTTCGCTCAATTCAATCACCGAGAGTATCGTTCTTAGCCGAGGACAAGAAATAAGCTATACTGTGGAACGAGAGGGCTACTCAAAGCCTATTACTCTACGTTCCGGATTTGAAACCGGGGAAACTCGTTGGTTTCAGCGTAGTGGCCTTCGACAAGTGGGGATTGTTCCCGCTGGAAATTCTGTTGTAGGAGATGTTATTCCAAAGAGTCCCGCCGCAGACATGGGAATCTCTCCTGGAGATAAAATTGTTACAATCAATGGAACTAAGCTCTTTAGTTACCAACAGTTTGCCCAATACATGCGTGACCAAAATTGGAAGAGTGTTCGTCTTGGCATTCAATCGATTGCAGGTATTTTCAAGGAAGTGGATATTACTCCTGAGAGTCCCGTAAAACCCACAGGGTCAAATCCAATGATAGGAATTCTTTGGGCAGATCCGGGTTACGAAGATACAACGATTATCCATCCGAGTCCATTTCGTCAGGTATCTGATAGTTTAAAAATGATGTGGACAACAATTACCAGTGTTGTTTCGCCAAGCTCGAGCATCGGCGTAGGCCATCTCAGTGGTCCAGTAGGTATTGCGAAGTTGCAGTATCAACTGCTTCAAATGGAGGATGGCTGGCGGCGTATTCTCGCTTTCATGGTTCTCTTCAACGTGAATCTTGCTGTGCTGAACATGATGCCCTTTCCCGTGTTAGACGGAGGTCACATTACCCTTGCCATCCTTGAAAAAATTTCAGGTCGCCCGGTGAAGGCAAAAACCTTAGAGATCCTCCAAACTATGTGCGCACTCGCTTTGATGGGACTGATGCTCTTCGTCACGAGCAAAGATATTGGCGACGGCTTTGGGCGCTCCGAAAAAAAATCTGAGGAAGTTATTTTTCCATAGTTTCTAGGATGCTGCCGTTGATTCTCGATGATTAGGTCACTCGTATTTAAAGAGTTGTGGCTCTATGCCACCTCGCTGGTGACGAGTACACGTTCTTCCAACAATTGAACGAAATGCTTTACGTGATGGGAGACCGAATTGTGCTGCCAAACCACCCACATATGGAAATCGAGATTAGAATGATCAGAAACGAGTGGAATGATGATTATATCTTGGTTTGCTAAATCGAGCACGTGCGGCAATAGCGAGATGCCTTGGTCAGCGGCAATGAGTGTTACCATGGAATCGAAACCTTCGATTTTACGATGCTTACTCGGCTTTATCCCTTCAGCGGTATAAATCTGACAGATGGCCTCCCGGTGGCTGGACTTCCCATCACCACCGAGACAGAAAAGTGTCTCCCATCGCAAATCCTTGAGGGTCACTTGTGTGCGTTTCGCCAACGGATGCTGGCGCGATACAGCGACGCCAAAAATGGAGTGAATGACGCAAAGACTGCGTAGGCTCGGCATATTCTCCACGTCTTTGCCGTAAGCGAACCCTATATCAATTCGCCCTGTGGCCAGTGCATCCAACTGTTCAGCAGGTAACATTTCTACGAACTCAACCTCTACCCCCGGATATTTTTGATGAAAAATCTTGAGGGTCTTCGGTAAAAAATCAGTGGCGATAATCCCCACGCTACCGATGCGGAGTTTCCCTCGATGACCCGACTGTGCTTCGTTCGCTCGCTCAATCGCCTGCTCTGCTTGAACTAAAATTTTTTGGACATCTGACAAAAACATTTCCCCGGCCTTCGTTAACGAAACGCTAACAGTATCCCGCTCCAACAATCTGACAGCAATTTCATTTTCGAGATCCTTCACCTGTTTACTGAGGGCCGGGCGGCTGACGTTCAGACGCTGAGCAGCCTTGCGGAAACTCAATTCCTCAGCCACAGCCACGAAGTATCTTAAATGTCTCAGCTCCATTTGCTGGGACTAGTAACCTAAAGTTACCACCATGGAAACTTCAAAGTCATTCCGAATGTTAAAAATCAAGCGATTACTAGCAACGGCTTCTTCTTTGAGACCATTTCTTGTCTTGCTATTCTTCTTCCTATATGCGCCCGATTCTATTTCTCCCCTTGTCCATTCTTTGTTTTTTTTTACCGAGTTGCGGGAAAGAAGCCCCGGCCAAAGCTCCGGAACTGCCACCCGCTCAAGTCACATTCGTTCCTGCTGTTTCTGAGACGGTAACAATCACGAAACAACTCCCAGGTAGGATCGACGCCGTGCGAGTCGCAGAAATCCGCGCACGAGTCGCAGGGATTCTGGTGAAAAGAACGTTTGATGAAGGCGCTGAAGTTCACGCAGGGGACATCCTTTGCCAAATCGATCCTGCACCACTCCGCGCTGCTAACGATAGCTCAGTCGCAAACCTTGCCCGGGCAGAGGCGAATGCAAAGCAAGCGCAAAATCAGCTCAACCGGTTTCGAGAGCTAGTAGCAGTCCGAGCCGTAAGTCGCCAAGAAGCAGACAACTCGGAATCTGCAATGGCCATCGCTGAAGCCGAGGTCTTGGCAGCGAAAGCGGCGTTGACCACTTCCGAACTCAATCTCGGCTATGCCACGGTCACAGCGCCAATTTCTGGTCGCATCGGGAAAGCGGTCGTCACCGAAGGGGCACTCGTTGGCCAAGGCGAAGCGACCTTGATGGCAACCATTCAACAGCTGGACCCGATTTATTTCGACTTCACTCAGTCCAGTAGCGATGTCATCGCACTAAAAAATGCGAATACCAATCAAGGTGAAGTGATCTTGGTGCTCGAAGACGGGAGGGAATATGCCTCGCCAGGACGAATGCTTTTCTCAGAAGCATCTGTGGACCAAACAACAGGAATGGTCTCACTCCGCGCAGAATTTCCAAATCCAAAACGAGACCTTCTGCCCGGGATGTTCGCCCGCGCTCGGGTCGTTCAAGCAGTGAAGCAAAATGCAGTCACCATCCCCCAGCGAGCCGTTAGTCGGGCAGCGGGTGGCAAAGGAAGCGTGATGATTGTGGATGATTCTAACCACGCTCAACTTCGCATCATCGAGACCGGCGAGGCATCTGGCGACAAATGGATCGTCACCGCAGGTTTGCAAGCGGGTGAACGGGTAATCATGGAAGGCCATCTAAAAGCCAGACCCGGTTCTCCCGTCGTTCCCGAGCCTTACGTGCATTCTCTGTCAGCAACTCCGCAGTCGAACGGTAACAAAAACTAATTTTTCACCCTATGGCCCGTTTCTTCATCGACCGTCCAGTTTTCGCTTGGGTGATTTCCATCCTCATTTGCCTTCTCGGGGCGATTTCCATCACGACGTTACCTGTCGCACAGTATCCGTCCGTTGCGCCGCCGTCCATTTCCATCACTGCCAATTACGCTGGTGCTTCAGCAGAAACATTGGCTGATACCGTGACCTCGGTCATCGAGCAGCAGCTCAACGGTATTGATAATCTGCTGTATATGAACTCCACCAGCGACGCGAACGGTATCGCGGTCATCACGCTGTATTTTAAAACCGGTACGGATCCAGACGTGGCGCAGGTCCAAGTGCAGAACAAGGTCCAGCTCGCGACTCCCAGTCTTCCGCAGACTGTGCAGCAACAAGGAGTAGTCGTGGCCAAGGCGACGAGAAACTTCATGATGTTCATCGCACTCTCCACGGACGATGGCAGCATGGACGCAATCTCGTTAGGAAACTATCTCGCCGCCTCCATGCTCGATCCGATTCGCCGTGTCCAAGGGGTGGGAGAAGTCATTCAGTTCGGTACTCAATACGCAATGCGTATCTGGATAGATCCTGACAAATTGATGAGCTATAACATGACTCCAGGAGATATTAATGCCGCAATCGCAGCACAAAATACCCAAGTCCCTGTCGGCCAAATCGGTCAACTACCTGCAACTGGAAATCAACAACTCAACATCATCCTCCAAGGTCGTGCCACGCTACGCGACGCTGAACAGTTCAAAAACATCGTCTTGCGTGTGAATACAGACGGCTCGCGAATCTACCTAAGAGATGTAGCTCGGGTGGAAATGGGAGGCCAAGATTACTCGGTCAAAGCAAACATCGACGGAAAGCCTACCGCTGCTGCTGCTGTGAAGCTCTCCCCCACTGCGAATGCACTAGACACCGCTGCAGGGGTTCGCAAAGAGGTCGAGCGCCTTTCCGAGTTTTTTCCGCCAGGGGTAAAAGTGATCTACCCACTCGATACTTCAGCATTTGTTAAAGTATCGGTTGAGGGTGTGCTCCATACGTTAGTGGAGGCGATCATCTTGGTTTTCCTTGTGATGTATTTATTTCTACAAAACTTCCGTGCCACACTCATTCCCACGTTAGTAGTACCAGTCGCACTGCTTGGGACCTGTGGCTTGATGGCGGCTTTTGGATTTTCAATCAACGTGCTGACCATGTTTGGCATGGTCCTTGCAATCGGTATTCTGGTGGATGACGCGATCGTGGTTGTCGAAAATGTGGAGCGGATCATGAGTGAGGAAGGGATTGGTCCGGTCGAGGCGACTCGGAAAGCGATGGGCCAAATCACGGGGGCGTTAATCGGCATCACACTTGTTCTTACGGCGGTTTTTCTTCCCATGGCGTTCTTTGGCGGCTCAGTGGGGACGATTTACCGTCAGTTCACGATGTCCATTGTTTCGTGCATGTTATTCTCAATCTTCCTTGCGCTCACGCTGACACCCGCACTGTGTGCCACGCTTTTAAAGCAGGTGGATGCAGGCCATCATCATGAAAAAAAAGGCTTTTTCGGATGGTTTAATCGGACTTTTGAGCGGGCGACAAATCGTTACCAAAAATGGGTTGGTATGTTGGTAAAACGCACTTTTGCGGGCCTCTTCGTCCTTGCTGCCGTCAGTGCGATAGTGGTGATTCTTTACAGAAATATGCCCGCGTCGTTTCTTCCCGAGGAAGATCAGGGCTACTTCCTTGCGGCCATCACCCTACCCGAAGGTGCAACCGACCAGAGGACAGGCGAGGTGTTACGGAAAGCGGAGGAATATTTCTCAAAGCAGCCGGAGATCGAGCATTACTTCACCGTTGCTGGTTTCAGCTTCTCCGGCCGTGCACAGAATTCCGGACTCGCCTTCGTCCGACTAAAGCCATGGGAAGAGCGTCCGGGGAAAAATGCGAAAGTTCAAGCAGTGATCCAGCGCGCAATGATGGGCCTCGGTGGGGTGAAAGACGCCGTCGTTTTTCCACTCAATCCCCCTGCCATTCCCGAGCTTGGCACATCTTCTGGGTTTGATTTCTGGCTACAAGATGTAGGGGGCGTCGGCCATGCCGCGCTTGATGCGGCGAAAGGTCAAATGCTGGGAATGGCCGCTCAAAACCCTAAACTCATGCAAGTGCGCCCTCAAGGCCTCGCCGATGCCGCACAACTCAAAATCGAACTGGATCAAGACAAGGCCAGTGCCCTTGGAGTTTCTCTAGCGGATATCAACTCAACCATGCAAACCGCATTCGGTTCAACTTACGTAAATAACTTCGTCAACGTGTCCCGTGTCCAGCGTGTCATCGTGCAGCTCGATGCGAAGTTCCGCATGTCACCAAGCGATGTGGGCAATGTATTCGTCCGTAACAAGACCGGTGGAATGGTGCCGCTGTCCGCTGTGACGAAAATCGATTGGTCGTTCGGGTCTCCCCAGCTACAGCGATATAATGGAATCCCAGCAGTAAACATCGTCGGCAGCGCTGCCGCAGGGTTGAGTTCCGGTGAAGCGATCACAGAAATGGAGGCGATGGCTGCCAAACTGCCACCGGGCATCGGATATGAATGGTCTGGCCAGTCGCTGGAGGAAAAGACTTCGGGTAACCAAGCACCACTGCTCTATGGCGTATCTCTGTTGATTGTTTTCCTCTGCTTGGCTGCGCTTTACGAGAGCTGGTCGATTCCGGTAGCGGTAATCATGGTTGTTCCGTTAGGAATAGTCGGAGCTCTCGCTGCCGTGTCTTTCCGTAGTTTACCGAACGACGTCTATTTCAAAGTGGGTCTTCTTACCACCGTCGGACTTTCGACAAAAAATGCGATTCTCATCATCGAATTTGCATTGGATTTGATGAAAGAAGGAAAAGGTCTAATAGAAGCTACCCTTGAGGCGGTGAAGCTACGTCTGCGGCCCATTCTGATGACGTCCATTGCCTTTATTCTCGGGGTTATGCCCTTGGTAGTCAGCACTGGAGCGGGATCTGCCAGCCAAAACGCAATCGGCACTGGGGTAGCCGGAGGGATGCTGTCTGGCACGTTTCTCGCCATTTTCTTAGTTCCTGTCTTTTTCGTTGTGGTGAGTAAGATCGTTGCTCGCTTCACCGGGGAAAAGTCCAAGGCTGTGGAGCCGGTTAAAATTTAATTAAGAATGAATCTGCCCATGAATCCTTTATTTGCTGTTATACTTACTTCATCGCTGCTGACGAGTGCTTGTAATTTCACACCGCCATTGCAACCAATCTCGTCGCCGGTTTCTGCTCGGTTTCCCGGGAAAACCGGTGGTGGAGTCTCGGCAGATATCGCGTGGCAGAAATTTTTCACCGATCCGCGGCTTAGGAAACTTGTCGAATTTTCATTGGCGAATAATCGAGACTTGCGGGTCGCTACGTTGAACGTGGAGCAGTCTCGTGCCCAGTATGGGATTTCTCGTAGTGAGCTTTTCCCCAATCTTAATCTCTCCGCTTCCGGGCAGCGGCAGCGATCGTTAGGCTCGGGGATTTCTGGAGGCAGGGCCTCGGAGTCGTCTAACTACGATGTCAGTGTGGGTCTGGTCTCCTATGAACTGGATCTTTTCGGGCGAGTGAGAAGTCTCAACAACTCCGCCTTGGAAAGCTACTTTGCAAGCGATGCGGCGCGAGTCGGGGCACAGATTTCACTCGTGGCAGAAATTGCAAACCAGTATCTCACGGAGCGGGCGCTCCAAGAGCAAGTGGCGCTGTCCCAACAGACTTATGATGGCTTCAACACGGCTTATGAGATCATTAGGCAGCGCTTCGATTCCGGCACCGTTTCGGAGGTTGATCTCAGTGCGATGGAAGTGCAGCGGCAAACGGCCAAGTCCGATCTTGCGGCCTTCCGCCAACGGATCCAAGAGGTGAATAATTCACTCGTCTTTTTGGCCGGTGGTTCGCTGCCGACGGATTTACCGCGAGGGCGCACGCTGGAACAAGCCCTCGTCGCGAATGTCAGAGCAGGAGTCCCTTCAGAACTGCTCTACCGTCGTCCGGACATCCGTGAGGCAGAGAATCAACTCCGGGCCGCGAACGCGAACATCGGAGCGGCCCGTGCCGCATTTTTTCCCAGCGTGACGCTCACTGCGGACGGTGGTGTCTCGAGTAACGGCTTGGCGAAGCTCTTCAAAAACGGCACCGGCACGTGGATGTTTGCGCCAGCGGTTAACCTTCCAATATTCGATGGCGGCCGTAACCAAGCAAATCTCGAATACGCGGAGGTCAGCAAAAAGATCGAAATTGCGAACTATGAGAAAAGTATCCAAACAGGATTTCGCGAGGTGGCAGACAGTCTCGCTGCGCGCAGTGGTCTCGCCGAACGGATTTCTGCCACGGAAAGTCTCGTCGCCGCCCAACAGAAACGCACCGATCTTGCCACGGCTCGCTACGAAAAAGGAGTGGACGGCTATCTCGAAGCCCTAACTGCCACGCTTGATCTTTACAGCGCGAAGCAGACGCTCATCCAGCTCCGGATGTCCCGTGCGATCAATTCCGTAAACCTCTATAAGGCACTTGGTGGCGGTTGGTGAAATAGTGAAACAACGGGTTGTTCTTTGAGTGCGAGACGTAAGAAGTTAGATAAGTTTGATAGTTCAATTGTTTCGGCAGAAATTTGGCTTCTAAGTTCCCCTGACTCGGAGAGGCGGAAGTCGCGGGTGATCTTTTTTCCGTAACGAAAAAGTCAGTGCATCTTCGACATAGTCTGGAAGATCGAGGTGATCATCAGATAGGCCATGGTGCCGATGAGTGTGGCCATGATGATGAGCACGGTTGGCATGACGAGGGCCATGATCCGTTGCAGGCTTCGGTCGAGCTCCTTGTCGTAGCGCTCGGCGGCGCGGCGGAGGGATTGGTCGATTTTTCCAGTTTGCTCACCGACGGAAATCATGTCGATGAGTAGCGGCGGGAATGCACCGTTACGGATGAGTGCTTTTGAAAATGAGCGGCCATCGCCGACTTGGCCGATGACCTTACCGAGCTCTTCGCGGAGCGAGAGGTTTTGGGTGGCGTCGCGAGACAACTCAAGCGCACGAAGGAGTGGCAGACCATTGCCGACAAGATTGGCCATCGTTTCTAAGAATTGGACATAAAATCGGCTGGTGATGACGGCCCCGACGAGGGGTAGTTTCAGCTTGATGCGGTCCCAAGCAGGTTTGTTTGCTTCATTGTCCTTCCATATTTTGAAGAAAATGAATGCAGCAAGCAGGGTTAGCAGGATGACGTGCCACCAACTACTCAAGAAATTTGAAAGCCAAATGAGAATAGCGGCACCCAGTGGGATTTCTCCACCGCTGCTCTTAATCAGTGCGGTAAGCTGCGGAATGAGAGTGGTGACAAAAATGATGGATACTCCGATGCCAGCGAGAATCAGGAATGCGGGATAAATCATCGCCAAGATCAGCCGTGCCTGTAGTTCGGCGAGGGTTTTGAGATAATGTGCTTGGCGCTTGAGAATATCGTCGAGCGCACCGGATGCCTCCCCGGCTGCGGCGAGTGAGCAATACAGTGGGCCGAAGCTGGGGCTGACTTTTTTCAGGGCCACGGAGAAATTGACGCCATCGCGCACGATTTGGCGGATTTTAAACGATACGGCCTTGAGATTGCCGAGTTCTTGGCGGTTCTCCATCGACTTAAGCGCTGGCTCCAGTTGTAAACCAGCGCTGAGCATGTCGGAAAGTTCCTCGGTAAAAAGCACGACTTCTGCGCGCTTGAGCTTGATCGGGCCGTCTGGGATTGGAGGTTCTTTGGACTCTTCCTTCGACCTTGCGGCCTTGGCGTCTTGGGGTGTGGCCTTGGAGTTGCTAGCCGATTTTTTCCCGCTGACAGCAGCGGCGGTTTCCTTGAGATTGACGGGTTGCAGGCCTTTTTTATCGAGGACGCGCAGGGCTTCCGGGCGATCTGCTGCGTCGATTTCACCCGTAGTGACTGACCCATTTGTGGCGAGTGCTTTGTAAGCAAAGAGAGGCATGGAATTGGGTAAGACTAAAAACTCAGAAGTGGATTTAAACTCTGCGCTGCGTGGTTCTCTACTCTCCTCCGCCGATGTCGGATGAGGTGACTGAAATAACTTCCTCGATGGTGGTTTCGCCCTTCATCACCTTGTGCCAGCCGTATTCTCGCATCGGGATGTAGCCGTCGCGGACGGCTTGCGCGCGAAGTTCCACGGCTTGGGCGCGGTGGGCGACGAGTTCTTGCATAGGCTGGGTGAGTAGGATGATTTCGTAAATGGCGAGGCGGCCAGAGAAACCGGTGTTACGGCAGCGATCACAGCCTTTTGGCGAATAAACTTGGCCGGGTATGTGCAAGGGGATGCCGAGATCGCGGCGGTCTTGGTCGCTCACTTCCCGCGGCACCTTGCACGTGGGGCAGAGTTTTCTCACGAGCCGTTGGGCGAGGAAGGCACGCACCGCTGCGGACACGAGGAACGGCTCGACGCCCATGTCGATGAGTCGGCTGATGCCGCCCATGGCGTCGTTCGTGTGGAGGGTGGAAAAAACCAAATGACCGGTGAGTGAAGCACGGATCGCGATTTCCGCAGTCTCTAGGTCCCGGATTTCTCCGATCATGACGATGTTGGGATCCGCTCGTAAAATAGAACGCAATGCGGTGGCGAAGGTCAGGCCAATCTCGTTTTTCACGGCGATCTGCATCACGCCAACGAGCTTGTTTTCCACGGGATCCTCGACGGTGACGATGCGCCGCTCCGGGTGGTTCACCTCGGTGAGGAAGGAGTAGAGGCTCGTCGATTTACCCGATCCGGTCGGGCCAGTGATGAGGATGATGCCGTTCGGAAGGTGGAGCAGAGATTCGATTTTTTTCAGGACGAACGGCTCCATGCCAAGCTTGGCGATGTTGAATTTCTCTTGGTTGAGCAGACGCAGTGAGACGCTTTCACCTTCGACCGTCGGCACGGTGGCGACCCGGACGTCGATCGTGGCCCCCTCGAATTGGAGGTTGATCCGTCCGTCCTGCGGCACGCGGCGCTCGGCGATGTCGAGGCGGGCCATGATTTTCAAACGGGCGATAACTGAACTCTGCAGCGCCTTGATATTTTCCGGAACGGCTACCTCGATCAAGCGGCCATCGATCCGGTAGCGGATGCGGAGATTCGTGCTGAGTGGCTCGACGTGGATGTCCGTCGCACGCTGGTCGAGCGCTTCCCGGATGATCTGGTTGACGAATTTCACCACGGAGGCCTCCTCGTCGTCATCTTGGTCGATGACATTTGCCTCGTCTTCACCGGCGTCGAGGTGGTCGTAGTCGAAATCACGGCCCTCGAGAATCTGCTCAAATGTGTCGGCACCCACGCCGTATAAACGCCGAAGCGCCTCGTGGAGCCGTTTCCGGGAAGCCATGCACCAGTCGATGGGTAGGGCAAGTTCCTGCGCGGCAGCTTGACGGGCGACGAGATTAAAGGGGTCAAACGTGCAAAGCTTCAGTCGCTTTTGGTCCCCCTCCCCGGCGATTTCCACTGGTAAAAGCCGGTGGCGTAGCGCCAGCCGCGGACCGCAGGCTTCGCGCAGTGGCAATGGAGTTTCTGACAGCGGGATGCTGTCCAGCCATTCGATTCCGAGGTCATGCGCCAGCTCGCGCATGTATTTTTCTTCATCCACAACGTTTGAGTCCAGCACATCGTCGATGGGTGAGCGCTGCCTTTGTGCAGCCGCTTGAAGGACTTCGGTAAGCGCGGGAATGTCGTCACAACCGGTGCGGCGGGCGGGTTCGATCAAAAGCTGGGTCATGAGTAGCGACTTCTTGTCGCTTAAATGCCATCGGGGCGCAATCTTGTCTCTTGAAATTACTGAATTTAGACCGCGCGCTTGGGGTGCCTTTCGAAAAAGACCGCGATGGATTCGGAACGAGTTCAGTCATTTAGCAAACCTCGTAATGCGTCATGAGTGGGGGCATTTTTTCGAAAGGAAGTCCAAGGAGCACTTCCATGAAGGCACCAAACTGGGTGTTGGAAACGCCCTTGCCGGTGTAAGCCCTGCCCACATCGATTTCTTGGGACATGCGGTCGATCATCTCCTTCGCACGGTCGAGGCCTTCTTGCTTGGAAGCGTAGATGTGCACGGTGCCGTCGTCCTCGATATCGATCACGGAACTGAAAACCAGCTTTGAGATATAGATGATTTACATTGAAATTTGGATATTGTTACTCCAGATTTCGTGGATGAATTTGCACCGGAATGACCTTCTGGACAAAATCCGCACGGCTTTAGGTCGCAGTCGGATCGTCGCTCTCTTAGGGCCACGTCAGGCGGGTAAAACGACGCTGGCGAGAATGATCGCTGCCGAGCAGGGAGGAATCTTGTTCGATTTAGAAGACCCTGCGGATGCCAACCGATTGAGCGCCCCAAAGCTAGCATTGGAAAAATTGACAGGGCTGGTGGTGCTCGACGAATTCCAACTCATGCCCGAACTCGCTCCCATCCTACGGGTTTTGGCGGATCGCGATCCATTGCCAGCGAGGTTCCTGATTCTTGGCAGTGCCTCGCCCGATCTCCTGAAAACGTCTTCGGAAACCCTCGCGGGCCGCGTCGAGTTCATCGAAATCGGCGGTTTTTCCATAGAAGAAACGGGCGTCGCCGACCAAGCCCAGCTTTGGCAACGAGGTGGATTCCCGCTCTCCTATCTGGCAACGGATGATAACGCGAGCTACCAATGGCGGACCGATTTCATCCGCACCTTTCTGGAACGTGACATCCGCCGCTTCGGCGTAAACACGCCGCCCGAGGCCCTCCGACGGCTTTGGCAAATGCTGGCGCACTATCATGGCGGTATTTCTAATGGCTCCGAAATTGGCCGCTCGCTCGGTGAGTCGAATCAGACCGTGCGCCGCCACCTCGATATCCTCACAAATGCCTTTATGATTCGGCAGCTCCCACCTTGGTTCGAGAATCTGGGAAAACGTCTGGTCCGGCATCCCAAGGTCTATGTCCGGGACACCGGCCTGCTCCACGCCTTGCTAGGTCTCACCTCGCCCGCCGCCGTCGAAGGGCACCCCAAGTGCGGAGCGTCTTGGGAAGGTTTCTGCATCGAGCAGATCCTCCGCCGCACCCATGACCGGCACGCTTACTTCTGGGCCACCCACTCCGGTGCGGAACTCGATCTGCTCCTACTGCGGAACGGCCGGAAAATTGGTTTCGAGTTCAAATACAGCGATGCTCCCCGCACCACCAAGTCCATGCACAGCGCGGTAGAAAGCCTGCAGTTGGAAAAACTGCTAGTCGTCTATCCGGGTGAGGCGTGTTACCCGCTCACGGAAAAAATCGAGGTTTTGTCGCTCCCGGCGGCGTTGCAGGAGCTTGAGGGGGTTTGAATGCGTTAAAAAAACGCGCGTTGATAAAAACGGGCGAAGTGATCGGGCGGAGAGAATACGGTCTCGAATAGGATCATTTTGGAAGTTCCAAATTCCCGCGTGCTCCGTGCCAGATCCGCAGGACGTAGAGTATCATCGCGTCGTCGTTAATTTCATAGATGATCCGGTAGGGGCTGACGATGAGTTCCCGGAGAAGGTCCTCCCGATATTCAGGCACGATCCTACCAATCCTCGGAAATGTCTGGAGGGAATCGACTTTGGTCACGACCAAATCACCAAAACGTTTCGCAACCTTCCGGTCATCCCGCGCGATATAGCGGACAAGGTCGCGCAGGTCGACAAGCGCGGCCTCCGCCCAGACTACTCGGTAAGCCATCCGTCGAGGAGGTTGCGGACTTCTTCGTGTGGGACAAACTCACCACGCCGGACTTCCTCACGGGATTTTTCAATCGCGGCGAGAAAGTGGATGCGCTCCTCGATTTCATGCCAGGAAGTATTTTCGGGGAGCCCCTTGATGGTTTCCATGGCGAGTTCCTTGGTGGACATGAGGGGAACTTAGGGGAATTCCATTTCGGATTCAAGGCTGCAAAAAGCCTGCGTTCTTCCGGAAACCGCAGGCTGACCCTCTCTTGCGCCACCCGCCGGAAATTCGGGGAATTACTTTTCCGGGCGGATCTGGCGGCGTTCAGCGCCAATCGCGCATTTCGTTCGATTTCCTTCAATAAACTAACTGAGCTTCTTTAAAGCATGATCGATTGCGAGTAGGTTCACATTTGCTTGATCGGCTTCTTGCTGAAACCTGACGGCTTCAGCCGCTGCAGCAGTCGCTTTGCTGAGAATGGCGTCGATGCCGATCTTGATCTCTCGTTGCTCTTTTTCGAATCGAGCTTTCTCCGCATTCAAAATATTCTTAGCCAAAGAATCAATCTGGCCTTGGTCGTTTGGAATCGGCTGCTGCCTGAAATTATTCGCCACTGATGTTTGCCAAGCGAGTAGTCCACCGGCAGAAGCTGGTCCAAATCCGGATAACTGCATAATTGCCCGGCTATTAATGTCTGCCGCTGTAAATATGCCGTGACCATTTAACTGTGATACTCTTACTAATCCGATCCCGCTTACATCACCGACTTTCAAGCGCCGACGAGCCAAATGATTCCTCTTCTGCTGTTCCAGAGTTTTTCTTTCATACTCAAGCTTGGCAGAGCGTCGTAAGTTAGTAGCATCGACGGCCAATTCGACTCGATGAGCTAGGCTTGTAAGATTTTGACGACCTAACTCAACTTGCTGCAAGAGAGTTCTCTGAAGTTCTAAATTCCTAGTGAGTGATTGCACAATCACAGACTTCTGCTTTTCGATCTGAAGCTTCATGGCTTCTGTCTGCTTCCTACGTGAAGTTTGAGGAGCAAATAGCCCTACGAGGCCAGTTGGTTTTGGCAATTGCCAAGTCTGAAATGCGGCTGCCGGAGCTGGGGTGAAGATCCGGTTCGGGTATTCCGGGATTGTGCACAAGGTTTTACGAACTGCCGCAATGTTCCTCTCAAGATCGTCAAATCCACTCTGAACTTGCCCCGCGCCAGAAAACGGATCTTCGTGCCCAAATTCTGGCATGACAGCACACCAAGGGCATTTCGTGTGTCCTATCAAATGGAAATGCGTCGCTAGCTGCTGGCATCGGCAAAGGTTCTTTGCCAGATTTTCTAATGCGGGAATCCAATCAGAAGCGGTTGGACGCTTCAATGGGTCATATGTCGTGAAAGCCTTCAAGAACAGTCCTTGCAGTTGGTCACCCACATGTTCAATCACAGGTGTTCCAATAGTGCGGCGAAACGGAATTCCAGAGTATCCGGCGTGTGCATACCATCGTCTGGATATACTTGTCGGGATTTCAGGAGTATCTCCAGTTCCAGTAAATCTTCCCTGAAATGGATGTCTGCCCAACATCAGCAGTTGAAATATTATCACCGCTAAGCCAAACGCATCATGAGCGGGAAGTCTAGGTGACATTGAATGTCGATTCTCCTGCAACTCGGGTGCTGTCCATTCGGGTGTCGCCAGTTCACAAATTGTTATGAAATTTGGCTCTCCAATCAAAAAGCTGTCCGTATCAATCCAGCACACGGTCCCATTTTCTCGGACCATCAAGTTGCGTCCACTTACATCACCGATTACGAGCCGCTTCTTGTGAAGTCGGTCAGTCGAGACCGCCGCATTTCTAGCAACTTCGACCAAGAATCTGAAATCTGCCCGAGGAAATAGAGCTTGGCGGGTTGAAACTCCGTATAAATTGTGAATTTCCTTACCCTCTACTTCTGGCATCACAAATCCGATCGGTTTCGACTGGGGTGTTTCTGATACCAAATGACAGGGAAGTGCGGCGTCGTGAAAAATCTCAGCCGAGCAGACCATCAACTTTCTTATCTTTGGCAAATTGGCCTCAAACCTATTTCTGGAAGTTGGCTTGAAAAGCTTCACACAGTAGCCCGGCATTTCTGGAAGGCGGAAGACGGTTCCCTCCGTGCCACTGCGGATTTCTTGCCCTACTTGGAGAGCCTTTTGATTACTGTAGATTACAGACACGGCTTGCGATGATGATCGAAGTGTCGTCGTCCGTGAGACTCGTGACTCTTTCTGATTTTAGAAATCCGGAAAAACCTTGTTCAAATTCGGCTTTGGATTGCCGTTCGAATAGACTTCGAAGCGGGCGAAAAAAGCCATCCACAGCCGTTTTCTCGGATAGATCAAGGCATAGCCTCTCAATCCCGTCAGAGAACCCGATTAGCGATCGCAGGAGACCGTCGTTCGGAATCACCTTGAATTGCAGATGTTCCGAGTAGCCGGCATGGGTGATAAAGTAGGTTTCGTTCACGTATTGGCCATGTTCCGGCCAAGTGACAGGATGGAACCCGCTGGATTCGGTCTCAGCAACCCAAGCCCCGTCACCCACTTGCAGCACAATCGCACACGATTGCCCAATGACCGCTCCCAATAGAGTACAAGCCATCGACTCTTCTGGATTGGTATCCCGCTTCTCAGCCGCCGCGACCACGAATTGAGCGGCGCAGTCTAATACAGTCAACCAACTGTCTTCAGACGATTCAAAAAGAAAGCGACCCAAAGCATCCGGATCATTCTGATAAGGGCGTAGAAGTGTTTTTGTGCCACGAATAAATCCAAGGCAAGCGGCCCTTGAGCCAATGTGGGACAGCTTGCAGGATCCTGCTCCATCCGAGAGTGCAAGAATCGTGACATTTTTGGTTTTATGAGCAACGCAGTAGTCTTGGCAAGGGGAGTCCGTCTTTTGGTGGCTGGTTCCCTTGACTGTTACCAGTGCGGTTTTCCAATGATGTTCGGTACTCATTAGCTTGATCAGACGTCGATGATCCAATCGCCGGGAGGAGGGAGGACTGCCTGACCGCCGATCTGGGAGCGCGACACCGCTAAAAGCGTTCCTGTCAACCAAAAGAAAAACTCCGAAAACTTGTGAGAGTCTAGCCCGCGAACTGTTGAGCGCGGGGAAAGTTCTTGCACAAGTGCTTTGTTCCCGTCCTCTGTGATCAAGGGGAAGAATGTGAATTTATGAGCATCAACGCCAGCTGATACCAACTGGCGAGCAGTTTGCCAAAATTGTGAATTCCTATCCGTTGGTTCACCATCCGTCATCACCACTAACCAAGGTCGGTAGTGCGGAATCCCTGCGTCCTTCATGGAAGCTTTGCGGCGCTCAATCATCTGCACTGCTTGGCAGAGGGCCTCTCCCAAAGGCGTCGCTCCAGTGGCCCCCATTCTCTGTGGGACGAACGACCGCGCTGAAGTGAAGTCGTGCAAGACCTTAACCTCGTTGCCGAAGGTTATCACCGCGATGTCCACACGTTTAGACGCGAGATCATCCCCACGGAGGTCTTCTGCAAATCTCTCGATGGCTCTATTGATTTCGTCGATGCAACGGCCTTGCATTGAGCCTGAGCAATCTAAAACAAGGACACACGGGCATCTTTGCTCGGTATTGTTCGCAAATTCAAACGCTGAATAGTGATCGACGCCGTCTGGGTCGAAAGGTCGTTGCTCAGGAGACATACTTCTCAAATAGCGGTTAGCTTAGATGTCGGCAAGCTCAGTGTCCGAGGCGAGATCCCCGATTTCAGCAAAAAAGGAGAAAAAACTTAGGACGAGTGGATCATTGCGACGAGACGCCACAAACACGGCCTGCCGCGAGATGCGGCAGCCACTTTTGGAGAAACAAAAAACCGGCGGCCCTGGTGGGGACGCCGGTTTGATTGGATGGATGAAGAAGGGTCGGCAGGATGCCGACGCTCCTTGAATTATTCGGCAGCGACGGGCGCTTGCCCTTCTGCCTTCTCGGCGGCTTGGTCTCTCAACCAAGCGCGGCGGGACATTTTGACGCGGCCTTTTTCGTCGACTCCGAGGCACTTGGCGGTGATGACGTCGCCTTTTTTGACGATGTCTTCGACGTTTTCGGTGCGGCCTTCGGCGAGTTCGGAGACGTGGACGAGGCCATCTTTACCCGGGAGCACTTCCATGAAGGCACCGAACTGGGTGATGGAGACGACCTTGCCGGTGTAAACCTTGCCCACTTCGATTTCCTGGAACATGCGGTCGATCATCGCCTTGGCGCGGTCGAGGCCTTCTTGCTTGGAAGCGTAGATGTGCACGGTGCCGTCGTCCTCGATGTTGATCTCGGCGCCGGACTCGGCCTGGATGCCCTTGATGTTCTTGCCGCCTGGCCCAATGAGCTCGCCGATGCGATCTGCTGGGATTTTCACGGAAACGATGCGTGGGGCATGTGGGCTAAGCGGCTTAGGCTCAATGATGGACTCGGCCATTTTCTCAAGGATGGCAGTGCGGCCAGCCTTGGCGATGTGGATGGCTTCTTCGAGCATCGCGAGCGGGAGGCCGGCGAGCTTGAGGTCGAGCTGGTAGCCGGTGACGCCTTCGCTGGTGCCGCAGAGCTTGAAGTCCATGTCGCCGTAGAAATCTTCGGAACCGATGATGTCGAGGAGCATTTTGTAGGATTTCATCGAGTCGTCCGGGTTGTTTTCCGTGACGAGGCCGACGGAGATACCACCGACCGGGCGGATCAGTGGGACACCGGCGTCGAGGAGGGCCATGACGCCTGCGCAGACTGAGGCCATGGAGGTGGAGCCGTTGGATTCCATGACTTCCGAGGAAACGCGGATGGCGTAGGGGAAGACGGACTCGTCTGGGATGACCGGCTCGATGGAGCGCTCGGCGAGTGAACCGTGGCCAATTTCCCGGCGATTGATGCCACCCATGCGGCCACATTCACCGACCGAGAACGGCGGGAAATTGTAGTGGAGGATGAAGCGCTTCTCGTCTTCGCCACCGGCGTAATTGTCGAAATGTTGCTTCTCGTCCGCTGGGGCGAGGGTGGTGATGGCGAGGGCCTGAGTTTCTCCACGGGAGAAAATGGCGGAGCCGTGGACGCGTGGCA